>JAIYDH010000408.1 GCA_027487585.1 Rubrivivax sp. | reverse complement strand
CCCTTCGGCGCGCACCCGCTGCTGTGGCCGGTGAACCTGCTGATGCAGATCATCGAGTTCTTCGCCAAGACGCTGAGCCACGGCATGCGGCTGTTCGGCAACATGTACGCCGGCGAACTGATCTTCTTCCTGATCGCGCTGATGGGCGGTGCGTTCACGCTGTCGGCCACCGGCATCTTCCTGGGTATCGGCCACATCGTCGCCGGCACCATCTGGGCCATCTTCCACATCCTGATCATCACGCTGCAGGCCTTCGTGTTCATGATGCTCACGCTGGTCTACGTCGGTCAGGCCCACGACGCCCACTGATCCCCCTACCGCAGCGGCGGGCCCCCGGGCCTGGCGCTGCCCGCTCGACCTGTTTCGCTTTACTTCGTTCGTCCCTTTTTCCAACCCCACCTTCCCCTTTCGGAGCACCACATGGAAGTCATCAGCTTTGTCGCCCTGGCCGCCGGCCTGATCATCGGTCTGGGCGCTGTCGGCGCTTGCATCGGCATCGGCATCATGGGCAGCAAGTACCTCGAAGCCGCTGCGCGCCAGCCCGAGCTGATGGGCGAACTGCAGACCAAGATGTTCCTGCTGGCCGGCCTGATCGACGCGGCCTTCATCATCGGCACCGGTATCGCGCTGTGGTTCGCCACCGCCAACCCGTTCCTGGCCCAGATCGCCAACCTGCCCAAGTAAGTCCCGGTCCCACCGGGTCGCAGGGGGTGGCGGTGCCAGGCACAGCCACCCACGGTCTCCCATGACGAGGTTCACGCCGTGAGCATCAACGCCACACTCATCTTCCAGCTGATCGTCTTTGCGATCCTGGTCTGGTTCACGATGCGCTTCATCTGGCCGCCGATCACGGCAGCCCTGGACGAGCGCGCGAAGAAGATCGCCGAAGGCCTGTCGGCCGCCGACAAGGCCAAGGCCGACCTCGCCGCGGCCAACTCGCGTGTCGAGCAGCAGCTGGCCGCCGCCCGCACCGATGCGGCCAAGCGCCTGGCCGACGCCGAGCGCCTGGCGCAGCAGATGGTCGAAGAGGCCAAGGGCCGCGCGTCGGAAGAGGCCGCGAAGATCATCGCCGCCGCCCGCGCCGAGGCCGAGCAGGAGTCGGTGAAGGCCCGCGAGACGCTGCGCGACCAGGTCGCCGGGCTGGCCGTCAAGGGTGCCGAAGCCATCCTCAAGCGCGAGGTCAACGCCGGCGTTCACGCCGAGCTGCTGTCGCGCCTGAAGACCGAGCTCTGAGGCGAACCATGGCCGAGATCGCCACCCTCGCACGGCCTTACGCCGAAGCCTTGTTCAAGGCCGCCGGTGCAGACGCCGCGGCCCTGAAGAGCCAGGTCACCGACCTGGCCTCACTGGCCGCCGACCCGCTGCTGAAGCAGTTCGCCGACAACCCCAAGGTGTCGACGGACCAGGTCTTCGACGTCATCGCCGGCATCGCGCTGCAGCAGGGCCTGTCCCTGCACGCCAAGGCCGGCAACCTGCTGCGGGCGGTGCTTGAGAACGGCCGCCTGTCGGTGCTGCCCGAGATCGCGGCGCAGTTCTCGACCCTCGTCAACGCCCAGGGCGGCGTGTCCGATGCGCTCGTCGAAAGCGCGTTCCCGATCGACGCCGGGCAACTGCCCGACGTGCTCGCCACGCTTGAAAAGCGCTTTGGTCGCCGCCTGAATGCGCGCGTCGAGGTGCTGCCCGAGCTGATCGGCGGCATCCGCGTCACCGTGGGCGACGAAGTGCTGGACACCTCGGTCAAGGCCCGTCTCGAACAGATGAAGCTCTCGCTGGCCAGCTGAGCCGAGCGAAGCAATAGGAGCACCCCATGAACCTGAATCCCGCTGAAATCTCCGAGCTGATCAAGAGCCGCATCGAGGGCCTGTCGGCCCAGGCGGACATCAAGAACCAGGGTACGGTGGTCTCCGTCACCGACGGCATCGTGCGCGTGCACGGCCTGTCCGACGTGATGGCCGGCGAAATGCTCGAGTTCCCGCCCACCGCCAGCGGCCAGGCCACCTACGGCCTGGCGCTGAACCTCGAGCGCGACTCGGTCGGCGCGGTGATCCTGGGCGAGTACGAGCACATCTCCGAAGGCGACACCGTCAAGTGCACCGGCAACATCCTTTCGGTGCCGGTGGGTCCGGAGCTGATCGGCCGCGTCGTCAACGCGCTCGGCCAGCCGATCGACGGCAAGGGCCCGATCAACGCCAAGATGACGGACGTGATCGAGAAGGTCGCGCCGGGCGTGATCGCGCGCAAGAGCGTGGACCAGCCGGTGCAGACGGGTCTCAAGTCGATCGACTCGATGGTGCCCGTGGGCCGTGGCCAGCGCGAGCTGATCATCGGCGACCGCCAGACCGGCAAGACGGCCGTGGCGATCGACACGATCATCAACCAGAAGGGTCAGAACATGACCTGCGTCTACGTCGCCATCGGCCAGAAGGCGTCGTCGATCAAGAACGTGGTGCGCAGCCTGGAGCAGGCCGGCGCGATGGAGTACACCATCGTCGTGGCCGCCAGCGCCTCGGAATCGGCCGCGATGCAGTACGTGTCGGCCTACTCGGGCTGCACGATGGGCGAGTACTTCCGCGACCGCGGGCAAGACGCGCTGATCATCTATGACGACCTGTCCAAGCAGGCCGTCGCCTACCGCCAGGTCTCGCTGCTGCTGCGCCGCCCGCCGGGCCGCGAAGCCTACCCCGGCGACGTGTTCTATCTCCACAGCCGCCTGCTCGAGCGCGCCGCTCGTGTGAACGCCGACTACGTCGAGGCCTTCACCAAGGGCGAGGTCAAGGGCAAGACCGGCTCGCTGACGGCGCTGCCGATCATCGAAACGCAAGCCGGCGACGTGTCGGCCTTCGTTCCGACCAACGTGATCTCGATCACCGACGGCCAGATCTTCCTGGAAACCAGCCTGTTCAACGCCGGCATCCGCCCCGCCATCAACGCCGGTATCTCGGTGTCGCGCGTCGGTGGTGCCGCCCAGACCAAGCTGATCAAGAGCCTGTCCGGCGGCATCCGTACCGCCCTGGCGCAGTACCGGGAACTGGCCGCCTTCGCGCAGTTCGCCTCTGACCTGGACGCCGCCACCCGCAAGCAGCTGGACCGCGGCGCACGCGTCACGGAACTGCTCAAGCAGGCGCAGTACAGCCCGCTGCCCATCAGCCTGATGGCCGCCACGCTGTACGCGGTGAACAAGGGCCACCTCGACGACATCGACACCAAGAAGGTGCTGGCGTTCGAGCACGGCCTGCACCAGCACCTGAAGAGCAGCCACGCCGCCCTGCTGGCCAAGCTCGAGAACGACAAGGCCATGGACAAGGCCGCCGAAGAAGAGCTCGCCGGCGCCATCGTGTCGTTCAAGAAGTCGTTCGTCTAAACGCCGGCGCAGCGAAGGAGCAAGACCATGGCGGTCGGCAAAGAGATACGCGGCAAGATCAAGTCGGTGGAGAACACCAAGAAGATCACCAAGGCCATGGAAATGGTCGCCGCCAGCAAGATGCGCAAGGCGCAGGAGCGCATGCGCGCGGCGCGGCCCTATGCCGACAAGATCCGCAACATCACGGCGCACCTCTCGGAAGCCAACCCCGAGTACAAGAGCGCGTACCTGCGGTCCACCGACAAGCCCAAGGCCGTGGGCTTCATCGTCGTCACCACCGACAAGGGCCTCTGTGGCGGCCTCAACACCAACGTGTTGCGCGCGGTGACGAACAAGATGAAGGAAGTGCAGTCCGCCGGCTGCACCATCCACACGGTGGCCATCGGCAACAAGGGCTTCGGCTTCCTCAACCGCATCGGCGCCACCGTGGTGAGCCACGCCACGCAGTTGGGCGACGCGCCGCAGCTCGAAAAACTCATCGGCCCGGTGAAGGTGATGCTCGACGCCTTCGTCGAAGGCAAGCTCGACGCCGTGTACCTGTGCTACACGAAGTTCATCAACACGATGAAGCAGGAGCCGCTGGTCGAGCCGCTGCTGCCGCTGGCCGCGTCGCGCCTGGAGCAGAGCGCCGCCGAGAAGAAGCAGTACGGCTGGGACTACATCTACGAGCCCGACGCGCCCACCGTCATCGACGACCTGCTGACCCGCTATATCGAAGCACTGGTCTATCAGGCCGTCGCCGAGAACATGGCCAGCGAGCAGAGCGCGCGCATGGTGGCCATGAAGGCCGCCACCGACAACGCCGGCACGCTGATCGGTGAGCTCAAGCTCATCTACAACAAGACGCGCCAGGCCGCGATCACCAAGGAACTCTCCGAGATTGTCAGCGGCGCGGCCGCCATCTCCGGCTGACGTTCCACCACCGTTTTCGATTCAGAAGGACAAAGCTATGTCGCAAGGAAAGATCGTCCAGTGCATCGGCGCCGTGGTCGACGTCGAGTTCCCCCGCAACGAGATGCCGCACATCTACGACGCGCTCAAGACCGAAGGCGGCGCGCTCACGCTTGAAGTGCAGCAGCAGCTCGGCGACGGCATCGTGCGCACCATCGCGCTCGGTTCGTCCGACGGCATCAAGCGCGGCCTCGTCGTCATGAACACCGGCGCGCCGATCACGGTGCCGGTGGGCAAGGCCACCCTCGGCCGCATCATGGACGTGCTGGGCAGCCCGATCGACGAGCGCGGCCCCGTCAGCCAGGAGCTCACCGCCTCCATCCACCGCAAGGCCCCGGCCTACGACGAGCTGAGCCCGTCGCAGGAACTGCTCGAGACCGGCATCAAGGTGATCGACCTGATCTGCCCGTTCGCCAAGGGCGGCAAGGTGGGCCTGTTCGGCGGCGCCGGCGTCGGCAAGACCGTGAACATGATGGAGCTCATCAACAACATCGCCAAGGCGCACTCGGGCCTGTCGGTGTTTGCTGGCGTGGGTGAGCGCACCCGCGAGGGCAACGACTTCTATCACGAGATGTCGGACTCCAAGGTCGTGGTGCAGGACAACCTGCCGGAGTCGAAAGTGGCCATGGTCTACGGCCAGATGAACGAGCCGCCGGGCAACCGCCTGCGCGTGGCGCTCACCGGCCTGACGATCGCCGAGTCGTTCCGCGACGAAGGCCGTGACGTGCTGTTCTTCGTCGACAACATCTACCGCTACACGCTGGCCGGCACGGAAGTGTCCGCGCTGCTGGGCCGTATGCCTTCCGCAGTGGGCTACCAGCCGACGCTGGCCGAGGAAATGGGCCGCCTGCAGGAGCGCATCACCTCCACGAAGGTCGGCTCGATCACCTCGATCCAGGCCGTGTACGTGCCCGCCGACGACCTGACCGACCCGTCGCCCGCCACCACCTTCGCCCACCTCGACGCCACCGTGGTGCTGAGCCGCGACATCGCCTCGCTGGGCATCTACCCCGCCGTGGACCCGCTGGACAGCACCAGCCGCCAGATTGACCCCAACGTCGTCGGCGAAGAGCACTACGCCACCACGCGCGCCGTGCAGGCCACGCTGCAGCGCTACAAGGAACTGCGCGACATCATCGCCATTCTGGGCATGGACGAGCTCAGCCCCGAGGACAAGCTGGCCGTGGCACGCGCGCGCAAGATCCAGCGTTTCCTGAGCCAGCCCTTCCACGTGGCCGAGGTGTTCACTGGCGCCCCGGGCAAGTACGTGCCACTGAAGGAAACCATCCGCGGCTTCAAGATGATCGTGGCCGGCGAGTGCGACCACCTGCCCGAGCAGGCGTTCTACATGGTCGGCACCATCGACGAAGCCTTCGAGAAGGCCAAGAAAATCAACTGACGGGCCCCCAAGCTCGCTGGCGCTCGCTACCCCCCGAGGGGGCCGCACGCCAGCGGCCCGGCAAAGCCGGTTCCGCGGCGTAGGGCTTGGCCGGTTCGCTCGACTGCTAAAGGACTACACAGATGGCCAACACCATTCACGTCGACGTTGTCTCCGCTGAAGAAAGCATCTTCAGCGGCGAGGCCAAGTTCGTGGCCCTGCCGGGCGAAAACGGCGAGCTCGGCATCCTGCCGCGCCACACGCCGCTGATCACCCGCATCAAGCCCGGTGCCGTGCGCATCGAGCGCGCCGACAACGGCGAGGAAGAGTTCGTGTTCGTCGCCGGTGGCATTCTTGAGGTGCAGCCGGGCGTGGTGACGGTGCTCGCCGACACCGCCATCCGCGGCCACGACCTCGACGAAGCCAAGGCCACCGAGGCCAAGAAGCTGGCCGAAGAGGCGATGAAAAACGCCAAGAGCGACATCGACCTGGCCGCTGCCCAGGGCGAATTCGCCGCCATGGCCGCCCAGTTGGCCGCGATCCAGAAGCTGCGCAAGAAATAGGGGTCGCGCGGGCCCTCGGCCCGTCGCTCAGAACAGGCCGCCGCCCCACCAGGGCCGGCGGCCTTGTTGTTTACAGCAGCGACACTGGCGAAGTGTCGCCAGCGCGCGCCGGCAGCACGATCTCGAACACCGAACCCCCGCCCTCACGGTTGCACGCCGTGATGCGACCGCCGTGCGCGTGCATGATGGTGCGGCTGATGGCCAGACCCAGACCGGTGCCGCCCGACCCGTCCTTGGTGCGGCTGCTCTGCACGAAGGCCTCGAACACGCCTTCGAGTTCGTCTTCGGGAATGCCGGGGCCGCGGTCGGCTATGCCCAGCCGCCACTCGCCGGCCTCGATGACCGCGGCGCCGATCTCGACCTGCCCACCCTCCGGCGAAAAGCGGATGGCGTTGGCCACCACGTTGCGCACCACCTGCTGGAAGCGCAGCGGGTCCAGCTTGGCCGCCATCGGCACCTCGGGCAAGCTCTCAACCAGGGCCACGCCGCGCTTGGCCGCCAGCGGCTGCAGTTCGCGCAGCACCTCGCGCACGGGCGCGCGCATGTCGCCGCGCTCCAGGTGCAGGGTGCCGACGCTGCTTTCGATGCGTGCCACGTCGAGCAGGTCGTTCACCAGGGCCAGCATGCGCTGGCCCGAGGCGTGGATGTCGTCGAACATCGCGGCCAGGCGCACCTGCTCACCGGCGCGGCGCAGGCCCAGCTCCGAGAAGCCGATGATCGACTGCAGCGGCGTGCGCAGCTCATGGCTGATGTTGGCGATGAACTCGCTCTTCGCGCGCGACGCGTCCTCGGCGGCGTCGCGCGCGTCGCGCGTCGCGCGCTCGGCCTCGCGGAACTCGGTCACGTCGATGATCACGGCCAGGATGCCCGAGGGCTCGTTGCCCTCCACTCCCGGGAGCGCGCGCTTTTCGATCACCACGTCGCGCATCGAACCGTCGGCGTGGGGCACGCGTGCCTCGTAGCGCAAGGGCTCGCCGGTGCGGTAGACCTGCGCGTCGCGGGCCTCGTGCTCCAGGCGTTCCGCCGGCGGCAGGTGCAGGCCCACCGGGGCGCCCAGTGCCTGCTCGCGCTGGCGGCCACTGAAGGCCTCCCAGGCGCGGTTGACGATGCGGTAGCGGCGGTCGCGCCCCACCACCGACATCGGCAGCGGGCTGCTCTCGAGCAGCATCTCGGTGAACGCGAGCTGCGACTGCAGCCGGCGCCGGGCTTCCAGGCGTTCGGTCACGTCGACGGCGCTGCCCACGAAGCCGGCATCGCGGGGCAGGGGCGTCACGGTGCATTCGTGCGGCAGGCCACGGCCATCGGCGGCCTGCAGGGACAGCGCCAGCGTCTGGGCCGGCCCGTCCGTCGGCAAAGCCTTGAGCAGGCGGCCGGCCCTCGCGCGATCGGCCTCGGCCACGGCGTCGACGAAGGGTAGGCCGTTCCACGAGGCCGCGTCACGGCCGGTCAGCCGCTCCCAGGCGGGGTTCACGAACACCAGCAGGCCGTTGGCATCGCAGCGGAACACCACTTCCTGCAGCCCGGCGAGGGTGGCGCCCATCTCGCGCTCGCGCTCCGCGATCCGGGCCTGCGTGGCCGCACGGGCGCGCAGGCTGCGCACCGCCAGCAGCGTCATCAGGAAGGTCACCGCAAGCACGCCCACGCCCACGAACAGGCGGCCTCGGCTGTCACGCCACCACTGCGCATGGGCGGCGTCTTCGTCGAACTCCACCCACGCCAGCAGCGGCCAGCTGCGCGAGGTGCGGAACGACGCGATCTGCGCGCCGCGGCGCAGGCCCGCGCCCGTCCAGCTGCCGTGTTCGCGCGCGGGCAGGAAGGTCACGAAAGGGGGCAGCGCCGTCAAGTCCTCGCCCGAGCTGCGCTGCACCGCCTGGGTCGCGCCCAGCAGCCGCCCGCCAAACCCGATCAGGGCCGAGGCCATGCGTTCGTCGCCCATCGTCACCTGCTGGAAGTTCAGCAAGGCATCGATGTTCACCAGCGACACCACGATGAGTTCGCGACCGTCGCTGCGGCGTGTGGTGCTCAGCAAGGGCACGAAGCCGACGCCGCGCGCCACTGGCGCGGCATGCGCCGGATGCAGGTCGGCCAGCCGGCGCGCCGGCACGAAGCCCCCCAGCACCGCCCGCCGGCCCGATGGCTGCGGGCCGAGCACGGCGAGGTCGATCACGATGCCCTGCTCGGCCGTGTCGGCCGATGCCAGCACCAGGCCCTGGCTGTCGATCACGGCCATGCCCCGCAGGAACGGCAGGTTCACGAGAGTCTGCGACATCGCGCCGATGACCTCGGGGCTGTCGGGCTCGACGTTGCGTTCGAGCAGGTCTTCCACGGTGGCGGCGGCCAGCGCCGCGGAATCGATGCTGCGCGTGGCGTGGTCGGCAAAGACCCGCGACATCAGCACCGTCTGGTCCTGCACCCGCACGTCGTGGGCGAGTTGGTCGACCCACGCCAGGGCTGCCAGCGCCAGTGCCAGCAGGCTGCCGACCACGGCGCCGACCACCGCCACCAGGCGGTGCGGGGCCATGCGCCGAGCAGGGTGGGGCGTCACTTCAAGCGCACGATCGGCGCCAGGCCGTGGCGGCGGGCGGCCGCTTCGAGCCGGCCGTCGCGCTGGATGCGGCCGACGAATTCGTCGACCTGCGCCAGCCAGGCCGCGTCGCCCGGCTTCACGGCGTAGGCGTAGGGCAGCACATGAAACGGCTGCGGCGGTGCAATCAGCGTGGCCCAGTCGGCGTTGTCGAGCAGGCGGCGGCTGTAGGGGTAGTCGGTCATGAACACGTCCACGCGGCCGGCTTCCAGCTCGCGCTCGCGCGTGGCCGGCGGGGCGACCCGCACCAGCCGGGCCTGCTTCAGTGCCGCCGCCATCACCGGCTCCATGAAAGTGCCGGCCTGCACGGCCACGGCCACACCGGGCTTATCGATGTCTTCCCAGCGCTGCACGACTCGGTTGCCCTTTGTCGTGATGGCATAGATGTCGCTCTGCAGGTAAGGCCGCGAAAAGCGCAGCCTCTCCATGCGCTGCGGCAGCATGCCGACGGCGAACATGGCGACGTCGCAGCGGTCGGCCTCGAGATCGGCAATCAGCGTGGCGAACGAGGAGTCCACGTGCTGCAGCTTCAGCCCCAGGTCGCGGGCGAACTCGGTCGAGAGGTCGATGTCCAGGCCCACCAGCTGCTGGGTGCGCGGGTTGCGCAGGCTGATGCCGTAGTAGTCGGGCCAGATGCACACGCGCACGGTGCCGGCGGCGCGCACGCGCTCAAGCACCGGGTTGGCGCCCGCAACCGCAGGAACGGCCACGCCCGCCACCACGGCGGCCGCCGTGGTCAGCGCGGCGGCCGAGGCGGTGAGGGTGCGGCGGAGTCGTTCGACGAAGGAATGGATTCGCATGACGGTGCTCGGCGTGAAGTTGAAGTGTGGACGGGTTCAGAGGTCGAAATCGACCGACAAGTCGCCGAATCCCAGGCCACGGCGGTTGACGGCGTCGCGCACCGCGATCATTTCGTCGGCATGGGCCAGGAACACCTCGACCACATGGGGGTCGAACGCGGCGCCGCTCTGTTCGGCCAGCATCTGCAGCGCCACCTCCTCGGACAGCGCCGGCCGGTAGCAGCGGTCCATCGTCAGCGCGTCGAAGAAGTCGACCACCGCGACGATACGGCCCGACAGCGGAATCGCGTCGCCAGCGGTGCCGGCCGGGTAGCCGCCCCCGTCCCAGCGCTCATGGTGTGTCAGCGCCACTTCAGCGGCCAGCTGGAACAGCGGGATGCGCGAACGGCCGAGGATCTCGGCGCCGATGCGCGGATGCTTGTTCATCTCGGCACGCTCGTCCGGCGTGAAACGGCCGGGCTTCTTCAGCACGCCATCAGGCACGCCGATCTTGCCAACGTCGTGCATCGGCGCGGCCCGGCGCAGCAGCATCGCCCAGTCGGGAGGCCGGCCCAGCTTGAGAGCCAGGGCCCAGGCCAGGAAGCCGATGCGCACGATGTGCACGCCGGTGTCGTCGTCGCGGAACTCGGCGGCGCGCGACAGCCGCAGCAGCGCCTCGTGGTGGGCTTGCGCGACCTCGCGCAGCGCCTCGTTGCGTTCGCGGTACATGCGGCCGAAGTCGGCCACCAGCGCCTCCATTTGTGCGCCGGCGTCGTCGGTGAAGCAGTGGCTGTCCCTGGCGGGCGCAGGCAAGGGCTGCAACGCCATCGATTGCGTGTTCATGGCGGTGCCGTCTTTCAGACCGTCATGCCGAGCAGCGACCCCGACAACTCGAGCAACTGCATGGGGCTGAACGGCTTCACGAGGTAGGCGTTGGCACCGGCGTCCAGGCCGGCCTGGCGGTCGGCGGCGGTGCCCCGCGCCGACAGCATCACCACCGGCACCTGGGCCAGGGCGGGGTCGGCCCGCAGCGCGCGGCACAGCGCCAGACCGTCCAGCGCGCCGGGCATCATCACGTCGAGCAACACGAGTTCCGGCCGCAGGGCGCGGGCCGCGACCAGGCCGGCGTCGGCGTCGGCGGCCTCGTGGATCTCCACGGGTTCGAATTCGAGCGTCATGCGGATCAGCCGGCGGATGTCGGCGTGGTCTTCGACGATCAGGATCTTGTGCATGGCAGTGGCGCTTCGCGTCTTGATGGACCGAATTATGCGAGAAATGATATTTTCATTTCGGCCGATTTGCTGAAAAGCCAGGTCAACCGGCAGAATCGCACGGATGCAAACATCCCCGATCGAGCCCGTTGCCGCCGACGACTGCACCACCGTCGAGGTGGCGCGCCGCCTGGGCCTGGCCGTGCGGTCGGTGCAGTTGATGGTCGACCGGGGTGAGCTCGACGCTTGGAAGACACCCGGCGGCCACCGCCGCATCAGCCGCACCTCGGTTGACCGCTGGTTGGCCGACCGCCACAGCGGCGTCTCGCGGCCGGCGCCGCTGGGGCCGCCAGTGGGCGCGCCCGCCGCATGGCCTGCCCACCCGCCGGCTGGCCGCCGGCCCCGTGTGCTGCTGATCGAGGACTCGCGCCACTTCCAGAACCTCGTGACGCTGCTGGTGAAGGCCCGCTTTCCCCAAGTCGAGCTGCACCTGGCCGACGACGGCATCGCCGGCCTTGCAATGGCCGGCAAGCTCGAGCCCGAGGTGCTGCTGGTGGACATCCTTCTGCCCGGCATAGACGGCGCGACGCTGATCACCGGGCTGCGCTCGCACCCGGCCTTTGCGCGCAGCCAGCTCATCGTCGTCACCTCACTCGAAGGCGCGGCGCTCGAGCCCTACGCCTTTGCACTGCAAGGCCTGCCCGTGGTGCCCAAGCCGCGGCTCGCCGTCGAATTGCCGGCGCTGCTGGCGCAGGCCCTGGCACCGACCGACGCCGCCCCGAGGCGGGATTGAAGCCAGCGACGCGGCCGCGCATCGTCTGTGTCGATGACGATGCCTCGATCCGCCGCTTCGTCGGGCTTGTCCTGGAAGACCTGCCCGTCGAAGTGCTGACCTGCGCCGATGCGGTCGCGGCGCGCGAGTTGCTGCGTCAGGGACCGGTGGCGCTGCTGATCACGGATCTGATGATGCCGGGCGAAAGCGGCTTCGAGTTGCTGGCCTCGCTGGTGGCCGACCCGGCGCTGCGGGCAGGCGCCCTGCTCGCCGTGTTCAGTGCCGGCCTCAACGCCACGACACGCGCCCGCCTCGAGGGCCTGGACGTCTGGCGCGAGCTCGACAAGCCGGTGTCGGTGCGGGAGCTCGAGGACTGCGTCATGCAGGCCCTGGCGCGCGCGGCCGGGCCGCGGCCCATGGCGACGACCGCACCCGCACCCGTACCTGCACCTGCAAATGAGTCGACGGCCGCCTTCAGCGACGTGGAGCGCCACACCATCCGCGAGCTGTTCGGCGGCGATGCCGGCCTCTACGGCGCGTTCCGCGACCAGGCCCTGCAGCAGTTCGTGCTCGACCGCCAGGCCCTCGCCGCCTCGCTGCGGGCGGCCGACTGGCCCGCCGTGCGGCGGCAGGCCCACAGCCTGAAGGGGGCCTTGGCCACGCTCGGCGACGCCACAGGCCAGGCCCTCGCCCTGACGCTCGAAAACGCCGCCGCCACCCCCGACGTCGCGGCATGCCAGCAGGCCTGGCCGGCCCTGGACCAGCATCTGTCACAGATGAATCGCCCCTGAAGTGACAAATCTCTCACTTTGAATCGGCAGAATCCGCACGAAGCGGGAAACGAATCCATCATTTAGGCCATGCCCGACAGGCAGCCGCCCCGGCTGTCAGTCGACCCCAGGCCCGACTTGATTGATTGCCGACCATGAATGCACTCAAAGTCTCCACGCGCCTTGCCCTGACCACGGGCGTGCTCGTCTTGCTGCTCGCCCTCGTCGGGGCCATGGGCCTGTTCGGCCTGTCGGCCACCAACCAGTCGCTAAAGACGGTGTACGACGACCGTGTCGTGCCGATGGGCCAGCTCAGCCACCTGCAGCAATTGCACGCCGACGTGCAGGACGCGCTGCACGAGGCGGTCTCCAAGCAGGAGAGCGCGGCGGTGCAACAGGCGGTGGCCCTGGAGGCGCAGCGCCGCAAGGAGCACGCCACCACCTGGGCAGCGTACCGGGCCACCTTCCTGACGCCGGAAGAAAAGGAACTGGCCAGCGCGCTGGAGGCGGCCGAGGCCGCCTACCGCCGCGACGGCGTCGACCCGCTGATCGCGGCGCTGCAGGCCGGCGACTGGGGCGGCGCCAAGGCACTGATGAACGGCGCGGTGTCGCTCCACACCAAGGCGCTGTCAAAGGGCAGCGAGAAGCTCGTGCAGCTGCAGATCGAGGTTGCGGCGCAGGAGTACGCCAGCGCCAATGCGCGCTTTGGCAGCTTGCTGGCGGCCACCCTTGCCGTGGTGCTGGCTGGCGTTGCAACGGCTGCGGGCCTGGGCTGGGCGCTCAGCCGCGGCCTGATGCGCCAGCTCGGCGCCGAGCCGGCCGAGGCGGCCGCCCTGGCCCACGCGGTGGCTGCGGGCGGACTGGACACCCCCATCGCGCTGCGCGCTGGCGACCACACCAGCCTGATGGCGGCGCTGGTGCAGATGCGCGACAGCCTCAGCCGCACCGTCGCCGCGGTGCGGCGCGACGCCGACGGCGTGGCCAACGCCTCGTCGGAAATCGCCCAGGGCACGCAGGACCTGAGCCAGCGCACCGAAGAGCAGGCCAGCGCGCTGCAGCAAACGGCGGCATCGATGGAGCAGGTCGGCAGCACGGCGCGCCAGAACGCCGAGCAGGCGCAGGTGGCGCGCCGCCTGGCCGAGGACGCCGCCCAAGTGGCACGCCGCGGGGGCGCGGTCGTCAGCGATGTCGTCGGCACGATGCAGGGCATCGAGCAGAGCTCGCGCCGCATCGCCGAGATCGTGGGCGCCATCGACGGCATCGCGTTCCAGACCAACATCCTGGCCCTCAACGCCGCCGTCGAGGCGGCCCGTGCGGGCGAGCAGGGCCGCGGCTTCGCGGTGGTGGCCAGCGAGGTGCGTAACCTGGCGCAGCGCAGCGCCGCCGCCGCCCGCGAAGTGAAGACCCTCATCGCCGAGAGCGCCGAGCGGGTGGATGCGGGCGCCCGCCGCGTGTCGGAGGCGGGGCAGACGATGCAGGAAATCGAGACCTCCGTGACGCAGCTGCACACCATCGTGGCTGAGATCAGCTCGGCCAGCGCCGAACAGAGCGCCGGCGTGCAGCAGATCGGCGAGGCCGTGACGCAGATGGACCAGACGACGCAGCAGAACGCGGCGCTGGTGGAGCAGAGCTCGGCCGCGGCCGAGAGCCTGCGCCAGCAGGCGGCCCAGCTGCTGGAGGCGGTGTCGGTGTTCCGCCTGCGCCAGGCCGAGCCGGCTTGACGTGACCCGGCGCGCGCGGCCAGACTGGCCGCGCGCCACGCGGGCGCGGCACCGGAGCGGCAGCCATGGCCAAGCCTCAGACAGACGGCAGGAAGAAGCCGAAGAAGGACGCCTCGGCATCGGCTTCGGGCACCAGGCCGGGCTCGAAGTCGGGCTTGAAGTCCATGGGCAAGGCCGAGTACCTGGAGCAACTGGCGCCGCTGGAGCTGGAGCTCGACATCCTGGCGCGCTGGCTGCAGCACACCGGGCGCCGTCTG
>JAIYDH010000206.1 GCA_027487585.1 Rubrivivax sp. | reverse complement strand
GGTGGCGAGAGCGAAAGCGTCATCGGGCGTTGGCTCAAGGCCAGCGGCAAACGGGATCGCATCGTGCTCGCCACCAAGGTGGGCAAGCCGATGGGCGAGGACGGCAGCGGCCGCACGGGGTTGAGCCGCCGCTGGATCCGCCAGGCCGTGCACGACTCGCTGACGCGGCTGCAGACCGACCGCATCGACCTCTACCAGAGCCACGACGACGACACGGCCACGCCGCTGCAGGAGACCATGGCCGCCTTCGGCGAGCTCATCCAGGAGGGCAAGCTGCGCGCCATCGGTGCCAGCAACTTCAGCGCCGCGCGGCTGGCCGAGGCCAACGCGGTGGCCGCACAGCTGGGCGTGCCGCGCTACGAATGCCTGCAGCCGCACTACAACCTGGTCGAACGCCAGGTGTTCGAGGCCGAGCTCGAGCCCTTGTGCCGCGCGCAGGGCCTGGGCGTCATCAACTTCTTCGGCCTGGCGCGGGGTTTCCTCACCGGCAAGTACCGCAGCGAGGCCGACCTGGGCAAAAGCCTGCGCGGTGGCGGCGTCAGGAAGTACCTCGAGCCACATCCGATGCGTGCGCTCGCAGCGCTGGACGAGACGGCCGCCGAGCTCGGCGCCACCCCGGCCCAGGTGGCCCTTGCCTGGCAGATGGCGCGGCCGGGCATCACCGCACCGATCGCCAGCGCCACGAGCGTGGCACAGCTGCAGGAACTGCTGGGCGCGGCCCGGCTGCCGCTGTCGCCGGCCCAAATGGCCCGCCTGGACGGCGCTTCGGCCGGGCTCTGACAACGCCTGCCGCCTGAGCGTCAAGCCTTCACGCTTGGCGCCCTGTCGGCCACCCCTGGCCCGAGGGTGGCTGTGTAGGATGAGCGACTGCAGCCACCATCGAGGCAGGAGCGCGCATCCATGAATGCAAGCCAGACGGCACTGGTTCTGGTCGGGTACCAGAACGATTACTTCGCGAAGGACGGCATCCTGCGGGGTGTCGTCGAGGAACCGGGCCGCGTGGACGAGGTGCTGCGCAACACGCTGGCGCTGATCGAAGCGCTGCGCAGCACAGCGTCCACGATCGTGGCCACGCCCATCGTCCTGACGGCCGACTACCGCGCCATGGCAGACCCGGTCGGCATCCTGAGCACCATCAAGCAGGCGGGCGCGTTCCGGGCCGGCACGCCCGGCGCCGCCACCATTCCCGAGGTCCTGGCCCACCGTGACCGCATCGACTACGTCGACGGCAAGGTCGGCTTCAACGCCTTTGCCAACACGGGGCTGCACGACCTGCTGGTGTCACGGGGCATTCGCAACGTGCTGGTCTGCGGGATGGTCACCTCGCTGTGTATCGACTCCACAGGCCGTGCCGCCTACGAGCGGGGATACAACGTCGCCGTCGTGTCCGACTGCACATCCGGGCGCTCGCACACGGAACACGACTTCTACTGCCGCAACATCTTCCCGTTGTACGGGCGGGCCGCGGACAGCCACACCCTGATTGGCGAGCTGCTGAAAGCAGCGGCCTGAACACGGCCGCAGGCCCCAGGGGCGGCCGACGGTGAGCCACGACGACAACTCGCTGCGGACCGACCTGCAGGTCCGCGCGACACAGCGGCTCAGCGAAGCGCTGCTGGAGGCCGAGCACCGAAGCTGGCGCCGCGTCGAGCTGCTGTCGGAGGTGATCTTCGAGACTGCGGCAGACGGCGGCCTCGTCTACGTCAACGGTGCCTGGCGCGGCATCTTCGGCGAGGAACCCCGAGACTGCCTGGGCCTGGACATCCGCGATTACTTCGAGCCCGACAGCCGCGCCGCCTTCGAGGCGCTGCTGGCGCCGCGGGCCGAAGTCGGCTCGGCCTCGGCTGAGCTTTGCATCCGGCGCCGCGATGGCGCGCGGCGCTGGACCACGGTGTCGCTGGCGCGCCTGCCCCAGGGTGGCCTGCTGGGCGTCATCCATGACATCACGGCCCGCAAGGCCGCGCAGGACGAGATCGCCAAACTCTCGCTGGTGGCCAGCTGCACCGACAACCTCGTCGTCATCACCGACGCCGAGGGCCGCGTGGAGTGGGTGAACCGGGCCTTCGAGCAACGCACCGGCTTCGGCCTGGACGACATGATCGGCCGCCCGCCCGGACAGGTGCTGCAGGGGCAGGGTAGCGACCCGGCCGCCGTGGCCCGCATCCAAAGGGCTCTGGCAGAGGGCACGTCGGTGCGCGAGGAACTGCTGAACTACACCCGCGGTGGCGAACCGTACTGGGTGGCGCAGCAGATCACGCCCGTCCACGGCGCCGCAGGCCGACTCGAGAACTTCGTGGCGGTTCAGGCCGACATCACCGAGAAGAAGCGCCAGCACCAGGCTGTGCTCGACCAGAAGCAGGACCTGGAGCGCCACGTCGCGATGCGCACGAGCGAGCTCGTCAAGGCCAAGGACGACGCGGAGGCAGCCACCCGCGCCAAGAGCGCGTTCCTGGCCAACATGAGCCACGAGATCCGCACGCCGCTCAACGCCATCGTCGGCTTCGCCCACCTGTGCCTGCAGACTGCGCTCGACCCGAAGCAACGCGACTACCTCACCAAGACCGAGCAGGCTGCGCGCAGCCTGATGCAGATCGTCAACGACGTGCTGGACTTCTCCAAGATCGAGGCCGGCCGCCTCGTGCTGGAGCAGGCGCCCTTCGAGCTGCGGCGCGTGCTCTCGCAGGTCGACGCGATCGCGGGTTCGACGGCGCGACACAAGGGCCTGGGCTTCGGCTTGCGCGTCGCGCCCGACGTGCCCGATCTGCTGCAAGGCGATGCGATGCGCATCGAGCAGGTGCTGCTGAACCTGGCGAGCAACGCGGTGAAGTTCACCCGGCATGGCTCGGTGGCCATCGTCGTCGAGTGCGCCTCGGATTCGGCTTCGAGAGTGGACCTGCGCTTTCGCGTGCAGGACACCGGCATCGGCATCTCGCCTTCGCAACTGCAGCGGCTGTTCACGCCGTTCTCGCAGGCCGACGAGTCCACCGCCCGGCTCTATGGTGGCACCGGTCTGGGTTTGGCCATCTGTGCCCGCCTGGTTCATGCGATGGGCGGCGAGATGATGGTCGACAGCGAGCCCGGCCGCGGCAGCACCTTCACGTTCACCGCCCGGTTTGGCCGCGCTGATGCACAGGGCCGGCCCAGGGCCGCGGAAACGGCACCCACCGACCTGGCGCGCGTGCGAGGGCGGCTCGCAGGCCGGCGTGTGCTGGTGGTGGAGGACAACGAGTTCAACCAGATCGTCCTGCGCGACCTGCTTCAAGGCGTCGGCGTGGCCACCACACTGGCCGGTAACGGCGCTGAGGCGCTGGTGCGGCTGCGATCCGACCCGCCCTACGACCTGGTGGTGATGGACGTCCAGATGCCCGGCATGGATGGGCACGAGGCCACGCGCCGCATCCGCGCGAATCCGCACCTGCAGGGCCTTGTGATCCTGGGCATGACGGCCAACGCGACACCCGATGACCGTCAACGCTGCCTGGAAGCCGGGATGGACGCAGTGCACCCCAAGCCGATCGATCCAGACCTGCTGTACCGCACCTTGCAGAGCCTGATGCTCGGCGGGCACGGTGACGGCGCCGCCCGCCAGCCCCCCGCGCAGGAGCCCCTGCCGCCGCAACCGGGCTTCGATCCGACCGCCCTGGGCCGACTGGTAAGCAGCGACCCGCAGCACCTGCGCGCCATTTTCAGCCGCTTCCTGATCGACATGAGGGCTGCCGCAGCTCAACTGCGCGAGGCGGCCCGTGCCGGCGACCTCAGCACCCTGCACCGGCTGGCGCACAAGCACCGCTCGGCGGCCTCGATGCTGGGTGCGCACCGCATCGCCGAGCTGTGCCGCTGGCTGGAGCGCCTTGAGGTCGCCCCACAGCCCGAGGAGGCACTGGCGCGCATCGATGAACTGCCCCGCATGCTCGACGAGGTCGCCACCGGGCTGGGCCTGGAGCCGCCAGCCCCCGCGGCCGGCGGCTGAAGTCGGAGTGCGGGCACAATCCCGCATGCCTTCTCTGCCCTTGTTCATCGCACCCACCCGCCACGACGACGCCGACACTGCACTGGCCCAGGTGCAGCTCATCTACCGCGACAGTGTCGAGCACCTGCGCACGGCGCTGCAGCGCTTCGTGGCCGGCACCGACGACGGCCAGTCGGTGCGCGCCTTCTACCCCTTCGTGCGCGTGCGCACCGACACCGTGGCGCGCGCCGACTCGCGGCTGAGCTACGGCTTCGTCGCCGGTCCCGGCACCTACGAGACCACGATCACGCGGCCCGATCTGTTCGCCGGTTACCTGCGCGAGCAGTTCCGGCTGCTGCTGCAGAACCACGGCGTGGCGCTGGAGGTGGGCACCAGCACGAGCCCGATCCCGGTGCACTTCTCGCTGGCCGAGAACGACCACCTCGAAGGCAGCCTGAGCTCCGAGCGCCGGCTGCTGATGCGCGACCGCTTCGACCTGCCCGACCTCGCGGCCATGGACGACAGCATCGCCAACGGCACCTGGCACCGCCGCACGGGCGAGGCCGAGCCGCTGGCGCTGTTCACCGCGCCGCGGGCCGACTACTCGCTGCACCGGCTGCGCCACTACACCGGCACGGTGCCCGACCACTTCCAGAACTTCGTGCTGTTCACGAACTACCAGTTCTACATCGACGAGTTCATCAAGCTCGGCCACGCGCTGATGGCCGACCCGACGGCCCATCCAGACAACGATTACGAGGCCTTCGTCGAGCCGGGCAACGTGCTCACCCGTCGCGCCGGGCTGGCCGCCGAGCCGGGCGACGAGCTCGGCGCGCCGCCGCCGCGGCTGCCGCAGATGCCGGCCTACCACCTCAAGCGCGCGGGCCACGCCGGCATCACCATGATCAACATCGGCGTCGGCCCGGCCAACGCCAAGACCATCACCGACCACGTGGCCGTGCTGCGCCCGCATGCCTGGCTGATGCTCGGCCACTGCGCCGGC
>JAIYDH010000118.1 GCA_027487585.1 Rubrivivax sp. | reverse complement strand
TGAGCCTCTTCGGCCGCGCCACCACGCCCTACCCGCTGTGGGACGGCAGCGACCGCGTGCTCGTGGCCTGGCGGCCCTGCGAGGTCACGCGCAACGGCGTCGTCGTCTCGTGCGCCACGCTCACCGACGCCGAGCGCGCGGCGCTGGGCGACACCAACCGCACGATGGCCGTGCGCGCCACCGACAACGTGCAGGACAACGCGCCCGCCGCCTACGCCATCTACATGTTCAACCCGGCCAATCAGACCTGGCTGATCGTCGCCGCGCCGCCGGCCGGCTTCATGTACACCGACCCCGTCGCGCTAACGGCGCGCACCGAGCCCAACGTCGTCGAGCCGACCACGGTGGACGCCGCCCTGGCCGCGCGCAACATGTCGCTGATCGAGGTGCGCAGCGTCTACGACACCGACGGCCTCAACCGCATGGCCGCGCAGATGCTGGTGGCCAGCGACCGCGATGCCGGCTGCACCACCAGCATCCCGCAGACCACCCCGCAGGAGGCCGCCGACACGCGCGCCCGCGTGGCCCACCTGAGCCAGATGCGCGACCCGGCCGACCCCGCCTACAAGTGCAGCCCGGCCTGGTTCGTGCGGGCCACGCGCGGCGTGCCGCCGCCCAGCGGCATGGGCGGCGTGCGCCAGAACATTGGCGAGACCGACTTCGAGCAGAACCAGATCCTGGGTTATGCGCCGATCGAACCCGACGGCAGCTTCAGGCTCGAGGTGCCGGCCGACGTGCCGCTGGCCCTGAGCGTGATCGACTCCGAGGGGCGCGCCATCCAGACCCACACCAACTGGATCCAGGTGCGACCCGGTGAACGCCGCACCTGCAACGGCTGCCACAGCCCGCGCCGCGGCATCGGCCTCAACAACGGCGCCGTCACCGCCAGCCTGCCCGCCGGCGTGAGCCGCGCGCTGGCCGCGGCGCACACGCCGGGCGAAACGATGGCCTCGTTGCGCTCGCGGCTCGACCCGACGGCGCTGGCGCTGGCCCAGAGCCCCCTGTTCACCGACCTCTGGGCCGACACCACGCAGGCCGGCGTGACGCCGCGGCGCAGCGTGTCGCTGCGCTACACCGGCAACAGCAACCCGGCCGACGACCTGGCCACGCCGGTGCCCCGCAACGGCGTCATCAACTACCCCGAGCACATCCAGCCGCTGTGGACCCGTGTGCGCGGCACGGCTGGCGAGCACACTTGCGTGGCCTGCCACGCCGACAGCGCCAAGCTCGACCTGCGCGCCACGCTGGCCGGCACCGGCCGCTTGGCCTCGTACGACGAGCTGCTGCTCGGCGACCCGGTGATCGACGCCGCCACCGGCCGGCCGGTGATCCGGATCGTGCAGGGCGTGCCCGAGGTCGTGCGCGGCCCGGCGCTGGTGGACACCAGCTCGGGCTCGGCCAACAGCGCCGGCCTGGCGCGCAAGAGCCGGCTCACCGAGATCCTGTGGGGCCAGACGCTGCTGGCAGGCGCCGGATCGCGCAGCTCGCACCCCAATCCGCCGGCCGGCGCCCCCGATCACTCGCAACTGCTCAACAAGGCCGAGAAACGCCTGCTCGCCGAATGGATGGACCTGGGCGGCCAGTACTACAACGACCCCTTCGACCCCTCCGGCGGCGTGCGCCGCATCGAGGGCCTGAGCGAAGCGAGCTTCCTGTCGACGGTGCAGCCCATCCTGCGGGCGCAGTGCGCCAGCTGCCACCAGGCGGGCCTGGGCAACCCGCGCAACCGCTTCGTGCTCACCGGCAGCGAAGAGGGCGACTACAACGTCACGCTCAGCCTCATCAGCAACACCTGCGTGCCCGAGAGCAACGCGCTGCTGGCGCGGCCCAGCACCGTGCCGCACCCCAGCGGCGAGCTCGGCCAGACCACGGCGATGCTGCCGGTGGGCAGCACGGGCTACGAGGCGATCGCCAGCTGGATCCGCCGCGGCTGCGCTTCCGCCACCCCCAGTTCCGCAAGGACAATGCGGCCCCAGCGCTGATGACGACGACCCCGCCCACCGTTCCTGCCCCCACGCGAGCCGCCGTGCCCTTGCGGGCCGGCGGCCGCGGTCTGCCGGCCCTGGCGCTGGCTGCGCTGGTGGCGCTGGCGGCGTGCGGCGGTGGCGGGCCGCTCGACAACCCGCCCCCCATCGCCAACCCGCCGGGTGCCACCGGGCAGAAGCTGTCGTTCGCCTATTTCCAGCGCTGCATCAACCCGCTGCTGAACACGCCGCTGCCGGTGCGCATCGGCGGCGTCACCACGCTGAACACCTGCGCTGCCGCCGGCTGCCACGACAACGGCAGCGGCACCGGTGGTGCGCTGCGCCTGTTCGGCGCCGCGCCGGCCGTCGAACTGTCTCTTGCTCCCGAGGCCATCCGCGCCAGCGACATGTACAAGAACTTCTACTCCTCGCTCGGCGAGTCGGTGGTCGGCAGTGCCGACGCCAGCCGCATGCTGAACAAGCCGCTGGTGCGTGGCGTGCTGCACGGCGGCGGGCTCATCTTCGACAGCCCCGACGACCCAGCCGCGAAGCTGATCCGCTACTGGATCAACCGGCCGATGCCGGCCAACCAGGACGAGTTCAGCCCGGCTGCGGCCACGATGTTCACGCCGCCCGATCCGGCCACCGGTTCGTGCAAGGTCGAATGAGCGCCGCACTCGCCTTCCTGCGGCGCGGGGCAATGGCGCTCGGCGCGGTGCTGGCGTTCGGCCTGCCGCTGGCAGCGTCGGCACAGGCGCCGGCTGCCGCGCAGGCCGAGCGGCTGGCTGTGGCCGATGCCTTTCTTGAGCTGCACAGCGGCCCGGGCCGCGGCTATCCGGTGTTCTTCGTCGTCGAGCGCGGCGCCAGCGTGGTGATCGAACTGCGCCGCACCGACTGGTTCCGCGTGCGCGCCGATGGCGGGCAGGTGGGCTGGGTGCCGCGCGCGCAGCTCGAGCGCACGCTCACCGAGGCCGGCATCGGCAAGAGCTTCCGCGACACCCTGCTCGACGACTACCTGCGCCGCCGCGTCGAGTTCGGCGGCGGCGGCGGCCGCTTCGGTGGCGAGCCGATGCTCAAGCTGTGGCTGGGCGTGCGCCTGGCGAGCCCGATTTCCGTCGAGCTGGCCGGCGGCCAGGTGCAGGGCACCTTCTCCGGCACCGACTTCTGGCACCTCGGCCTGGTGGCCGAACCCTGGCACGACCAGCGCTGGTCGCCCTTCGTCAGCGTCGGCCTCGGTGCGTTCAGAAACACCCCCAACCGCAGCCTCGTTGACGCCGCCGGTGTCAACGCGAAATTGGCCCAGGCGTCGGCCGGCGTGCGCTGGTACATCACTGAACGCTTCGTCGCGCGCGCCGACACCACGCTGTACACCGCGTTCGTGGCCGACAACCGCAGCATCGAGTACCGCGCCCTGTCGCTCGGGCTGGCGTTCTTCTTCTGAGACCTGTCATGCGACTCTTCATCGCTCGTTCAAGCTGTCTGCTGCTCGCCACCCTGGCCGCCGCCCCGCTGCTGGCGCAGACGGCGCCGCGCCCGCCCGAGCCGGTGGTGGTGCCGCAGGTCGAGCGCCGCGAGGTGCGCGCGCCGAGCTACCCCTCGCGCGACTTCGCCATCGGCCTGTTCGGCGGCACCTACGGCACGCAGAACTTCGGCGCCAGCGGCGTGGGCGGCGTGCGGCTCGGCTACCACATCACCGAGGACTTCTTCGTCGACGCCACGCTGGCACAGACCAAGGTCACCGACGAGGCCTTCCGCCAGGTGCTGCCCGGCGGCGTGTTCGGCACGCCGACGCAGACGCTGCGCTACTACGCCGTGTCGGCCGGCTGGAACGTGCTCACCGGCGAGGCCTTCTTCGGCCGCCGCACGGCCAAGGCCTTCCAGTCCTACCTGCTGGCCGGCATCGGCAGCACCGACTTCGCCGGCCAGCGCAAGCAGACGCTTCACTTCGGCATGGGCCTGCGCGTGCTGGTCAACGACCGCCTCGCCGTGCAGTTCGATGCCCGCAACCACATGTTCCCGCTCGACATCCTGGGCAAGCGGCAGAACACGAACAACCTCGAGTTCACGACCGGCCTGACCGTCTTCTTCTGAGCGTTCATCTCCAAGCGTTCACCTCCGAGCCCACGCCATGCTGCGCCGAACACTTTCAGCCCTGATGCTGGCCCTGGCCCTGGGCACCGCCCATGCCGCGGTGAAGCCCCAGCAGGCCGCCCCCGACTTCACGCTCAAGCGCGCCGAAGGCGGCAATCTGCGGCTGGCCGAGCAACGCGGGCAGGTGGTGCTCATCAACTTCTGGGCCAGCTGGTGCGGGCCCTGTCGCGTCGAGATGCCGCACCTGAACAAGCTGCACGACAAGTACAAGGCCGGCGGCTTCATGGTGCTGGGCGTGAACATCGACGACGACCCGCGCCACGGCGCCGCCACGGCCGCCCGCTGGGGGCTGCGGTTCCCGGTGCTGCTGGACGCGGAAAAGGCCGTCACCCGCACCTACGACCTCGGCGCCATGCCCAGCACCGTGCTGGTCGACCGCGACGGCCGCATCCGCTACCTGCACCGCGGTTACCGCGACGGCATGGAAGTCGAGTACGAGCGCCAGATCCGCGAACTGGTGAAGGAGTGAAGCCCATGCGCGCCACGCTGCTCATCATCGCCAGCACCGCCTTGCTCGGCGGCTGCGTCACGCTGCCCGAGCCCTGGGTGAAGCCGTACGAACGCGAACGGCTGTCGGACCCGATCATGCTGGTGTCGCGCCACGCGCTCATCGACAAACACCGCGAGCACATCCACGCCGTGCGCGAAGGCGCGCGCGGGGCCACGGGCATCCAGGGCGGAGGCTGTGGATGCAATTGATGGCCGTGCTGCGGGTCCTGCGTGAGCGCTGGCGCGCGCTGCTGGGCACGGCGCTCGCCGGCTCGGCCGCGCCCACCGGCGCCGCCGTGCTGCCCGACGACCGCGCCGAGGCCACCTTCCATGTGTACGACGGCGGCGGCGTGCGCGCCACCGGGCCGGCGGTGCTGGTGCGCAAGAGCATCGCCGACCGCGTCTCGCTGTCGGCGCAGTACTACGTCGATGCCGTCAGCAACGCCTCCATCGACGTCGTCACCTACGCCAGCCCGTTCAAGGAAACGCGCACCGCCACCGACTTCGGCGCCGACTGGCTGGTGCGCGACACCATCCTGAGCCTGAGCTACAACCGCAGCGTCGAGCCCGACTACATCGCCGAAGGCGTGGGCCTGGACGTCGCCACCGAGGTGTACGGCGGCATGACCACCGTGAGCCTGGGCTTCACCCGCTCGCGCGATCTCGTCGGCAAGAAGCTGCAGCCGGGCTGGATCGACCGCGCGACGCACTGGCAATACCGCGCCGGCCTGACGCAGATCCTCAGCCCGCGCTGGCTGGTGAGCCTGAACGCCGAGGCCGTGTCGGACGAAGGCTACCTGGGCAGCCCCTACCGCGCAGCGCGCGTGTTCGGCGCCACGGTGCTCGAGCGCAACCCGCGCACCCGCTCCAGCCGCGCGATCAAGCTGCGCAGCATCAACGACACCAGCGCGATCGTGCCGCGCAGCTCGTTCAGGGCCGAGTACCGCTACTACCAGGACAACTGGGACGTGAAGGCCCACACGACCGAGATCGGCGTGGCCAAGCACCTGGAGCCCCGGCTCATCGTCGAGGCGCTGGTGCGCCGCTACTCGCAGACCCAGGCGCTGTTCTACAGCGACAACGCACAGACCGAGACGGTGTTCGTGTCGCGCAACCGGCAGCTGAGCACCTTCAACACCATCGCCTTTGGCGCCAAGCTCACCTACACCTGGCCGGGCATGCCGGCCGGCACCGAGCTGCGCCTGACGGGCAGCGTCGAACGCAAGCAGTTCCGCTTCTCGAACTTCACCGATCTGCGCACCGGCCGGCCCTACGCCTACGACGCCAACGTCGTGCAGGTGGTCGTGTCCGGCACGTTCTGACACCCGCACCAGGGGAACTGCGACACCATGAGCCGCCACTTCATCATCCTGCTGCTGGCCCTGCTGGCCGGCCCTGCATGGGCCCAGACGGCGGCACCGGCCGAAGCGCCTGCAGCGCCCGCAGCGGCTGCCGCGGCGCCCGCTGCGTCGGCACCGGCAACCGCTGCCTCCGCCCCCGCCACGCCGCCCCCACCCCCGGCGCCGCTGGACGCCCGCGTGCAGCAGCTGAAGTCCGAGCTCGTGCGCCTGAACCGCGATCTGCTGGTGCTCGAGGAAGAGTTGCTGTTCCCGGCCGGCACGCAGGTGGCGGTGTTCGTGAGCATGGACGTGGGCACCTTCTTCGAGCTCGAATCGGTGCAGGTGAAGCTGGGCAACCAGGTCGTCGGCCAGCACCTGTACACGCCGGCCGAGGTGGCGGCGCTCAAGCGCGGCGGCGTGCAGCGGCTGTGGCTGGGCAACCTGAGGAGCGGCACGCACGCCATCGACGCCTTCTTCACCGGCCGCGGCCCGAAGCAGGGCGAGCACCAGCGCGACTACAAGCGCGGCACCACGCTCAGCTTCGAGAAGACCAGCGAGCCACGCTACATCGAGCTGCGCATCCGCGACGCGCAAGGCAAGCTGCAACCCGAGTTCGACGTCAAGGTCTGGTGATGCCCTTGTTGCCGCCTGTGCGCCGCGCCGCCTGCGCCATCGCCATGCTGGCGATGGTGTCGGCGCACGCCCAGACGCCAACGCGCAGCGATGCCACCGACGCCGCGCTGCCGGCCGTGGCCGTGAAGGCGCCGCACCACGGCGACGTGCTGTTCCATGTGTTCCAGGGCAAGAGCTTCTCGGCGCTGTCGGCGCTGATGGTGTCGCAGCACTTCGCGCGCCTGGCCCCGCACGACGACGAGGCCGAGGTGCTGCGCGGCGGCCTGCTGCTGAGCTACGGCCTGCACGAGGAGGCGCGCGAGGTCTTCGCCCGCCTCATCGAAAGCCAGGCGCCGCTGCGCGTGCGCGACCGCGCCTGGTTCTTCCTGGCGCGGCTGCAGCAGCAACGCGGGCATCTGGTGGAGGCCGAGTCATCGCTGACGCGCATCGGCTCGCCGCTGGTCGGCGCACTCGAAGACGAGCACCAGCTGCTGCGCGCGCAATTGCGCCTGGCCCAGGGCGACGCCGCCGGCGCGGCCACCGTGCTGGAAGCGCTGGCCGATCCGAAGGCGCCGCGCAAGCCGGCGCCGGCCGCGCTGATGCTGGCGCGCTTCAACCTGGCCGTGGCCCTGCTGCGCCAGGGCGCGGGCCAGCCCGAACACGAAGCCACCGTGCGCGGCACGGCGTTGCTCGAGCAGGTCGGCGCCACGCCCTCAGCCGACGAAGAACAGCGCGCCATCCGCGACCGGGCCAACGTGGCGCTGGGCTTTGCCGCGCTGCAGTCGCGCAAGCCCCGCGAGGCGCGTGCCGCGCTGCAGCGCGTGCGGCTCGAAGGCGCGCAGTCGAACAAGGCGCTGCTGGGCCATGGCTGGGCCGCGTCCGAACTCAACGACCCCCAGCTCGCGCTCGTGGCCTGGACCGAGCTCGCCAGCCGCGACCTGACCGACGCCGCGGTGCTGGAGGCGCAGATCGCCGTGCCCTACGCGATGTCCGAGATCGGCGCGTATGCGCAGGCGCTCGACCGCTACCGTCTGGCGGTGGCCCAGTTCGCGCGCGAGCACCAGGCGCTGGTGGAGTCGATCGCGGCCATCCGCAGCGGCGCGCTGGTGCAGGCGCTGGTGGAGAACAACCCGGACGATGACAACGCCGCCGATGCCGGCTTGGCCGCCTTTGCGCGCATCGACCGCCTGCCGTCGATGCCGCACAGCAGCCATCTGCGCCCGCTGCTGGCCGACCACCCGTTCCAGGAGACCTACAAGCACCTGCGCGACCTGCGCTTCCTGGCCGTGCAGCTGGGGGGCTGGCAAGACAAGCTCGGCACCTACGGCGCCATGCTCGAAGAGCGCCGCGCCGCCTTCGCGGTGCGGCTGCCGAAGGTGCGCGAATCCGCCGGTGCCGTGAACCTGCCCGCCCTCGACAGCCGCCGCGCCGCACTGGCCGCCGAACTGGCCGAGGCCGAGCGCCAGGCCGACGGCGTGGCGCTGGCCGATGCGGCCGAGCAGGCCTTGCTGGAGCGGCTGCGCCGGTCGCGCTCGGTGCTGGCTGCCGCGGCAACGGCGCCGTCGGACGCCGGCCTCGCGCCCGCCGAGGTGGCGCAACTGGCCGAACGCCTGCGTCGGGCTGAAGGCGCACTGACCTGGCAGCTGGCGCAGCGCGCCCCCGAGCGCGGCTGGTCGGTGAAGAAGGGCCTGCGCGACAGCGCCCGAGAGCTCGATGAGGCCCGCACGCGTGACGCCGCGCTGCTGCGCGCGCAGGCCGAGGAGCCGGCGCGCCACGAGCGCTTCGCCGCGCGCATCGCAGCCCTGGGCGAGCGCATCCGCGCGCTGCAGCCACAGGTGGCGGCGCTCGAAGCCGAATCGGGCCAGACGCTGGCCGCGCTGGCCGTGGCCGAGCTGCAGGGCCAGCAGGAGCGGCTGCGCGTGTACACGGCGCAGGCGCAGCTGGCCATTGCGCAGATCCTCGACCGCGCGCAGCTTGCGCAGCGCAGCGAACGCCTCACCGGAACCCCGCGATGAGCCGCCCGCTGCTGCGTCGTCGACCAGCCTTGGTGCTGGCCCCGCTGGCCGCCGCCGTGCTGCTGGTGGGCTGCGGCAGCGGCCCCAAGCCGCTGCCCGGCGACAACGCGCCGACACTGGCCACGCTGCGCGACCGCCAGGTGAACATCGTGGCCGATGCGCCCGGCGCGCTGGCCGCGACGATGGAAGCCGACAGCATCGCCGCCTACCGCGAGTTCCTCGCCGCCGCCGCCGACGCGCCGCAGCGCCCCGAAGCCATGCGCCGGCTCGGCGACCTGGAGATGGACCGCGCCGACCGCGCCGCCGCCGCGTCGCCCACCGGCGACGTGCCCGACTACAAGGCCGCCATCGAGCGCTACGAAGCCTTCCTGAAGGCCTACCCGAAAGACACGCGCGTCGACCGCGTGCTCTACCAGCTGGCGCGCGCGCAGGAAAGCGGCGGCCAGCTCGAAGCGGCGCTCGCCACGCTCACGCGGCTGGTCGGCAGCCACCCGGGCACCGTGCACGCCGAAGAAGCGCACTTCCGCCGCGGCGAGATGCTGTTCGCCACGCGCCAGTGGGCCGCGGCCGAAGAGGCCTACCGCACCGTGCTGGGGGCCGGGCAGCGTTCGCCCTTCACCGAACGTGCGCTGTACATGCAGGGCTGGTCGCTGTTCAAGCTGGGGCGCACCGAAGAGGCGCTCGAACCCTTCTTCGCCGTGCTCGACCTGAAGCTCGGCAAGCTGCCGCCGCGGCTGCGCGACGAAGCCCGCCTCGAGGAGCTGAGCCCGCTCACGCGCGCCGACCGCGAGCTGGTGGAAGACAGCTTCCGCGTGCTCTCTATCAGCCTGGCCTCGCTGCAGGGCGAGGCCAGCATTCCGCCGCGCGTGAGCACGCCGCGCAATCCAGCGTCGCGCGAGAGTTGGCAGTTCCGCGTCTACCTGGCACTGGCCGACCTGTACACGAAGCAGGAGCGCGTGAAGGACGCCGCCGACACGCTGGCCGCCTTCGTGCGGCGCCAGCCGCTGCACGCGCAGGCGCCGCCGATGCAGGCGCGCGTGATCGAGATCTACGCCGCGGCGGGCTTCGAGCAGCAGGCGCTCGCCGCCAAGCGCGAGTACGCCACGCGCTACGACGCCAACTCGGAGTTCCGCCGCGCCAACCCTGAAGGCTGGGCGCGCGCACAACCGCTGGTGCAGCAGCACATGGCCGAGCTGGCGCGCCACCACCACGCGCTGGCGCAGCGGGCCCGCGCTGCCGCTGCCACACCGGCAGCCGCCGCGCCAGCGGCCACGGCCAACACCGACGGCACCGAGGCCGTGCGCTGGTACGACGCGCTGCTGACGCAGTTTCCGCAGCACGAGGGCGCGCGCGCCAACCGCTTCCTGCTGGCCGAGCTGCTGTTCGATGAGCGCAGCTACGCCCGCAGCGCCAACGAGTTCGAGCGCGTGGCCTACGCGGAGCAGGCCCCCTTCGACCGACCCGCCGATGCCGGCTACTCGGCACTGCTGGCGCTGGCCGAGCTGCGCAAGGGCACACCCGCCGCACAACAAGAGGCCTTGCAGCGCCGCTCGGTGGCGATGGCCCGGCACTTCGCATCCACCTTCCCGGCCGATGCGCGCGGCGGCGCGGTGCTCGTCAACGCCGCCGACATGCTGTTTGCGCTGGCCGGCCCCGGCGACGGCGAAGCCGCCGTGGCGTTGGCCCGCCAGGCCCTGCAGCGCCAGCCCGCGCCCGAGCGCGAGCTGCAGCGCGTGGCCTGGACCGTGATCGCGCACCGCGCCTTCGAGGCCGGCCGCCTGGCCGAGGCCGAGCAGGCCTACGCCGAGGTGCTCGACCGTGCCGGCAGCGGCGACACCCGCCGCGCCGAGTGGACCGAGCGCCGCGCCGCCGCCGTCTACCGCCAGGGCGAGGTCGCGCGCAAAGCCGGCGACTGGCGTGCCGCGGCCGGCCACTTCGCGCGCGTGGGCGGCATCGCCGGCCTGGCCGCCGGCAGCGCGCTGCGCGGCGGCGCGCTGTTCGACCAGGCCACGGCGCTGATCGAGGTCAAGGACTGGGCCGCCGCCGCCAGCACGCTGGAGGCCTTCCGCCGCGAACACGCCGGCAACCCGCTGCAGAACGAGCTGCCGCCCCGCCTGGCGCTGGCCTACCTGGAGCTGGGCCAGCACTCGCCGGCCGCACGCGAGTTCGAGACCATCGCCCGCACCGCCACCGAGCCCGCGTTGGCCCGCCGCGCGCTGTGGCAGGCCGCGGAGCTGCACGAGAAGGCGGCGCTGGCGGCACCGGCCGTTGCCGCTGCGCCCGTGGCCGCCACCGCGGCGCGCCCCGCAGCGGCACCGGCCCGCCGCGGCACCACCCACCGCGGCGCTGCGCCACCCCCGCCGGCGCCGCCCTCGCTGCACAGCATCGCCAGTGCCGCGTGGGAGCGCTACCTGCAGGCCCACCCCCAGCCGCTGGAGCCCGCCGTCGAGGCGCGCTGGCGTCTGGCCGAACTGCACAAGTCCGACGCCCTGCGCCGCAGCAGCTGGCTGCGCGCCGTGCAGCAGGCCGATGCCGCCGGCGGCGACGCGCGCACCCCACGCACCCGCCGCTGGGGCGGCCTGGCCACGCTGGCACTGGCCGAGCCGCTGCAGACGGCCTACCAGCAAGTGAAGCTGGTCGAGCCGCTGCAGCGCCAGCTCAAGGCCAAGAAGCAGCGCATGGACGAGCTGCTCCAGGCCTACGCCGCCGCATCCGAGGTCGGCGTGGCCGAGGTCACCACCGCCGCCACCTACCGCACCGCGGCGCTGTACGCCGACTTCGGCCAGGCGCTCATCAAGAGCGAACGGCCAAAGAAGCTGAACAAGCTCGAACGCGAGCAGTACGACGTGCTGCTGGAAGAGCAGGCCTTCCCGTTCGAGGAAAAGGCCATCGCGCTGCACGAGGCCAACGCGCGCCGCACCACCAGCGGCGTGTGGGACGAGTGGGTGCGCAACAGCCTGCAGGCGCTGGCCGGCTTCAAGCCCGTGCGCTACGCCAAGCCCGAGCGCACAGACGCCGCCTACACCGTGGCGCTGGCGCCGCTGCAGGCGGCGCTGGCCGAGCTCCGTGCGCGCGCTGCCGAGCCGCCGCCGGGGCTCTTGAACGCACTGGGCGTGGCGCTGCGCCGCGAAGGCCGCTTCGACGATGCGCGCTTGGCTTACGAAGAAGCGCTGGCGCTGGACGCGCAGGCCGCGCTACCGCACCTGAACCTGGCCATCCTGCACGACCTGTTCCTGGGCGACACGGCGCGCGCGCAGGTGCTGTATCAGCGCTATGCCGAGCTGGTGCCGGGCGAGGCTGCACAAGTCAACCGTTGGCTGGCCGAACTGAAGGCGCGCAAGCCGGCGGTGGCCGACAAGCCGGCTGCCATGCCCACGAACGCCAACACGGCAGCCAACACGGCGGCCACCACGTCAGCAGCGCCCAAGGAGACCCCGCGATGAGAACCCCAGCGATCACCCTGCTCGCCGCGGTGCCCGCCGCCTTGCTGCCTGCGGGCCTGGCCCACGCGCAAGACCGCGCCGAGATCGACCGCACGCAGATCATCGGCAACCGCGAGCTGCCCAAGGTGCTGTACATCGTGCCCTGGAAGAAACCGCTGCCCGGCACGCTCTCGGGCCGGCCGGTGGCCAGCGTGCTCGACGAAGCGCTGGCGCCGCTCGACCGCGAGGTGCTGCGCCGCCAGATCGCCTACCACGCCCAGGCCACGGCACCCGCACCGGCCGCCCCACCGACACCCGCCCCCACCCCTACCCGCTGACCCCCGACGCACCCCATGAACACCTTCGACACCGTCGTGAAGTTCTTCCGCGACTGCGGGCCCTTCCTCTACCCCAGCCTGGTGATGCTGACGCTGGGCCTGGCCATCGCCATCGAGCGCTTCATCTTCCTGCGCAAGACGCGGGCCGAGAACCGCAAGCTGTGGGACCAGGTGCTGCCGCTGTTGCAGAAGGGCCAGTTCAAAGAGGTGTACGCCATGACCTCGGCCAGCGACTCGGCCATCGGCAAGATCGTCTCCAACGGCCTGGAGCGCATGAAGAGCGCGCGCCGCCGCGAGGACATCGACCACGCCATGGAAGAAGGCATGATGGAGATCGTGCCGCGGCTGGAGAAGCGCACGCACTACATCGCCACCTTTGCCAACACCGTCACCCTGGTGGGCCTGCTGGGCACCATCATCGGCCTCATCAAGGGCTTCACGGCGGTGGCCTCGGTGAACCCGGCCGAGAAGGCGGCCATGCTGTCGGGCAGCATCTCGATCGCGATGAACAACACCGCGTTCGCGCTGATG
>JAIYDH010000135.1 GCA_027487585.1 Rubrivivax sp. | reverse complement strand
GACCGGCCTCATCGCCATGGTCGGCAAGGCCGAGCGCGGGCCGGTGGCCATCGAGGCCATCAAGGACGCCAAGAGCGCCTACCTGATGGCCGTGGGCGGTGCCGCCTACCTGGTGAGCAAGGCGATCAAGGGCGCCAAGGTCGTGGGCTTCGCCGACCTGGGCATGGAGGCCATCTACGAGTTCGACGTGGTCGACATGCCGGTGACAGTGGCCGTGGATTCGGGCGGGACCAGCGCCCACGTCACCGGCCCGCGCGAGTGGCAGGAGAAGATCTCGCAGGGGCGGCTCGGCAAGATCCCGGTGACGGCCGCCTGAGCGGCGCGGGTGCGCCAGCGCACCGACACCCGGGGCGCGCGGCCCCAGGCTCGAGCGTTTGTCGCGCTCAGCCTGTTCGCGCCCCGCCCATGCACCAGACCCGCCTGCAGATCTCGATCGAGCTTGAATACGAAGTCCTGCAACCCGGCTGCGACTTCGTCTTCAACATCCACGCCGCGCTGACCGAGCGCCAGCACCTGCTCGGCGAAGACCTGCAGGTGAGCCAGGCCGTGCCCTGGCGCGTGGAAACCGCCCCCTCGACGCGCAACCGCTACCTGCGCCTCACCGCGCAGCCCGGGCCGCTGCGCCTGGCTTACGGCGCCACGGTGGATCTGGCGCACTACCGCGCCCTGCCCGAGCAGATCGGCGAGGTGCCCGTGGCGCGTGTGCCGGCGAGCGTGCTGGGTTACCTCTACCCGAGCCGCTACTGCCAGAGCGACCGGCTGCACCGCCTGGCGATGCGCGAATTCGGCCAGCAGCCGCAGGGCTACGGCCGCGTGCAGGCCATCTGCCAATGGGTGCAGCAGCGCATCAGCTTCACGCCGAACACCTCGAACTCGGCCACCTCGGCCATCGACACGCTGCTCGACACCGTTGGCGTGTGCCGCGACTTCGCGCACGTGATGATCGCCCTGTGCCGCGCCGTCAACATCCCTGCGCGGCTGGGCACCGGCATCGACTACGGCGCCGATCCGACCCTCGGGCCGACCGACTTCCATGCCTACGTCGAAGCCTGGCTCGGCGACCGCTGGTACATCTTCGACCCCTCGGGCACCGCCATTCCGATGGGCTTCGTGCGGCTGGGCACCGGGCGCGACGCCGCCGACGTGGCGTTTGCCACCATCTTCGGCAGCGTGCGCTCGCAGGCGCCACGCCTGCGCATCCAGGCGCTGCCGGGTGCCGACGGCCGGCTGAGCCTGCCGGTGCACACGCACGAGGCGCTGTCCACCGACGCCTGAGATCCAGCCCGCCGGGGCTGGCCTGACAAGCTGGCCTGAGAATCACGCGGTGTCCCAGTACTTCGAAGTCCACCCCACGCACCCGCAGCCGCGGCTGCTGAAGCAGGCTGCGCAGATCCTGCACGACGGCGGCATCGCGGCCGTGCCCACCGACAGCAGCTACGCGCTGGTGTGCCATCTCGACGACAAGGACGCCATCGAGCGGCTGCGCCGCATCCGCGGCGTCGACGAGAAGCACCACCTGACGCTGCTGTGCCGCGACCTCAGCGAACTGGCCCGCTTCGCGCGGGTCGACAACCGGCAGTACCGGCTGCTGAAGCTGGGCACGCCCGGGCCCTACACCTTCATCCTCGAGGCCACGAAGGAAGTGCCGCGGCGCGTGAGCCACCCGAGCCGCCGCACCATCGGGCTGCGCGTGCCCGAGCACCTGGTGATGCAGTCGCTGCTCGAGGTGTTCGGGCAGCCGCTGCTGGGCACGACGCTGATCCCGATCGGCGAGACCGAGCCGCTTAACGACGCGCAGGACATCCGCGCGCGCTACCAGAAGCTGGTGCAGGCGGTGGTGGACGCCGGCGCCTGCGCGATGCAGCCGACGACGGTGATCGACCTCAGCGGTGTCGAGCCGCTGCTCGTGCGCCAGGGCCGCGGCGACGCAGACCGCCTGGGCCTGGATTGAACGTGCGGGCGCGCTGGCGCCACCGGCATTGGCAGGCTGCCGTCGGCCGGGCAGCTCTTGATGCGGTTGCTGCGGTCATGGGCATGCAGCACGGGGCGTCGAGCCCGGGCAGGCAGTCTCGGTGCACGACGTGGCCGCCGGTGATGCTGATGCCGACACGGCGGCCCTACATGGGGCTGTGCCGAGCGACTCGGCGATGCGCGGCGGGCTGAAACCCAGCTGCGGCCGGCCGCGCACCAGGATGACGGGCGTGCCAGGAGCGCGCAGCGCTTCTAACTCGGCCTGGCAGGCGGCGTCGCGCTCGACGAAGCACTCGCTGAAGGCCACCTCGTGCTCGGCAAACCAGCGCCGCGCGTGGGTGCAGATGCCGCAGGTTTCGGACGAGATCATGCGCAGTTCGCCGGGCGCCACGGCGGCTGCGATGCGCTCGCCGATGGCCTGCTGGCGCTGACTCTGCCAGGCCTGCAGGCCCAGTGTCACCACGGCCAGCAGCAGGCCGAGCTGCAGCCAGGGCTGACGAAGTTGGTTCCGAAGCCCGTTGTGGTGCAAGCCAGCTTGCATCAGCGGGCCCCTTGCGGGGGGCGCGTCAGAGGGCCGCCGTGACGACCATCTCCACCTTCCACTCCGGCCGCGCCAGCTGCGCCTTCACGGTGGCCCGCGGCGGTGCGCAGCCCTCGGGCAGCCAGGCCTCCCAGACGGCGTTCATGGCCGGGAAGTCGGCGAGGTCGGTGATGAAGATCTCCACGCGCAGCAGGTTGCGCTTGCTGGTGCCGGCGCGCGCCAGCAGCGCGTCGATCGCGCCCAGCACCTGTTGTGTCTGGCCGGTGATGTCGGCGCTGCCGTCGGCGGCCACCTGGCCGGCCAGGTAGCAGACGCCGTTGTGTACGGCCATTTCCGACAGGCGCGGGCCGACGTCGAATCGCTGAACCATCTTCAATGTCCTTTGTTCTGCCGTGCAGACGACGGCGGGGATTTCGCGGCTGACGAGCCGAAGCGGTTTTCGGTGCCAGCCAGCAGCTTGCGGATGTTGCCCTCGTGCCGCCACACCAGCAGCAGGCTCATCGCGGCCAGCGCCAGCAGCGCCGGTGTCACGTTCCAGATCAGCGCCTGGTAGAAAGGCGCAAAAGCCGCCGCCACGGTCGAGGCCAGCGACACATAACGCGAGAAGTACAGAATGATGGCGAAGCTGGCCAGCGTGGCCAGCGCGAGCAGCGGGTTCCAGGCCATCAGCACGCCCGCCGCGGTGGCCACGCCCTTGCCGCCCTTGAAGCCGAAGAACACCGGCCAGAGGTGACCCACGAACGCCGCCAGGCCCACCCAAGCGGCTGTCACCGGCGTCAGGCCCACCCGCTCGCCGAAGGCCAGGCACAGCACCACGGGCACGAAGCCCTTGAGCGCGTCAAACACCAGTGTCAGCACCGCGGCCTTCTTGTTGCCCGAGCGCAGCACGTTGGTGGCGCCGGGGTTGCCGCTGCCGTAGCTGCGCGGGTCGGCCAGCCCGAAGACACGGCTCAGGATGACCGCGAACGACAGCGATCCGACAAGGTACGAGGCCAGCAGCGCGCCGACAATCCACATCCAGTTCATGGCGGGCGCGAGTGTAAAGGGCGCACGCATCCACACCACGCGCGCCCACCAAGCGCCCCCGGCACCACACGGAGACACCCCATGCACCGCCTCCTGAGCCCTGCTGCCCTCATGGCCGCGGTGTCGGCCGCCAGCCCCACCGGCTGCGTGCATTGCCGGGGGCTGCACGCCTGTGGCTGGGAGTCGGTGACGGGGCCGATCAGCATGCCGCTGCTCGAGCCCGTGGGCACGCTGCGCGACCCGGCCATCGAAGAGCCCACACTTGAGGAGCGCCACGCGCCGGGCACCCACTACTGGCACGCCCGCGCGCCCATCGTGCCGACGCTGTTCCCGTACAACCGTTGCACGGTCTGGCGCTGTCCGCAGTGCCACCGCGGCTTCCTGCAGTACACCGAGGCCGGCGGCTACTACGTCGACCACCGGCTGCGCGAGCTGGACCCGATGCTGCTGGAGAGCTGAGCCTGCGCCGCTGCGGCTTCAGGCCACCAGCGCGCAGCGCACCGGCACGGCGCCGAGCTCTGCCACCAGCACCTGCGGCGCGAGGCCCACGAGGTAGCCGCGCCGCCCGCCGTTGATGCAGATGCGCGGCAGCTCCAGCACGCCGGCCTCGACGAACACGCGCAGGGCCTTCTTCGTGCCGAACGGCGAGGTGCCGCCGACGAGATAGCCGCTGTGGCGCTGCGCCACCTCGGGCTTGCAGGGCTCCACGCTCTTGACGCCGATCTCGCGCGCCAGGTTCTTGGTGCTCACCTGGCGGTCGCCGTGCATCAGCACGATCAGCGGCTCGGCGCGCTCGTCCTGCATCACCAGGGTCTTGATGACCGCGTGCTCGGGCACGCCGAGCTGGCGCGCGCTCTCGGCGGTGCCGCCGTGCTCGACGTAGTCGTACGGGTGCTCGGTGTAGGCCACGCCACGCGCCTTGAGCCAGGCGGTGGCGGGGGTTTCGCTGACGTGTTTGTCTTTCCTGGCCATCGTTTGCAAGCTCGACCGGCGCTTCGACAGGCTCAGCGCGAACGGGGAAACACTTCGGTGTGGCCTCGGTGTGATTGGCGCGAGCGAAGAAGAATCCCCGTTCGGGCTGAGCCTGTCGAAGCCCCCCAGAACCTCAGTCGCCCTCGACCCACTCCACCTTCGCACCCAGCGCCGTGATGTTCTCGGCGAATCGCGGGTGCGCGCGGCGCACCGGCGTGGCGTTGCGGATGACGCTGCGACCCGGGATGCTGCAGGCCACCATCAGCAGCGCAATCGCCACGCGGATGATGTACGGGCTTTCGACCTCGGCCGCCACCAGCGGCTTGCCGCCGAAGGTGATGATGCGATGCGGATCGCTCTGGAAGGCGTGCGCGCCGAACTTGCCGAGCTCGGCCGTCCAGCCCATCGCGCCTTCGTAGACCTTGTTCCAGTACATCATGCTGCCCTCGGCGCGCACGCCCAGGGCCACGAAGATGGGCAGCAGGTCCACCGGCAGATACGGCCAGGGCGCGGCCTCCACCTTGGGCAGGATGTTCTGCGTGAACGGCGTCTTCACGCGCAGCGGGCCGTCGGCCACGGCGCGGCTCCAGCCGCCCTCGTGGAACACCTGCACGCCGAACTTGGCGAAGGTGCGGTCGATCAGCGGAAACTGCTCCGGCGCCGAGTTCTTGACGACGATCTCGCCGCCGGTGATGGCGCCCAGCGCCATGAAGGTGACGGCCTCGTGGAAGTCTTCCGCGAAGCGGAACTCCACGCCCTCGGGCCGGCCGAGATCGGCCACGCCGTACACAGTGAGGCGGCTGGTGCCGATGCCCTCGATCTGCGCGCCGAGCAGCGCCATGAACTGGCAGAACTCCTGCACGTGCGGCTCGCTGGCTGCGTTCATCAGCGTGCTGGTGCCCCGGGCCGTGGCGGCGCACAGCACGAAGTTCTCGGTGGTGGTGACGCTGGCGTAGTCGAGCCAGTGCGCGTTGGCCTTCAGGCCGCCGTCGGCGCTGCGCATCACCAGCGCCTCGCGGCGACGCTCCACCGTGGCGCCGAAGCGCTCCATCACCTCGACGTGCGGGTCGATCTCGCGCACGCCCAGGGTGCAGCCCTGCACGTCGTTCTCGATGCGCGCGGCGCCGAAACGGGCCAGCAGGCCCGGCACCAGCATGATGGAGCTGCGCATCTCTTCGGGCAGGTGGTGCGTATCGGGGTCGAAGCGGGTGTCGCGGTGGTGCAGTTCCAGCGTGCCGGCGGCGTAGTCCACCTGCACCTGGCTGCCGAGCTGACGGAAGATCTCGAGGATCTTGCGGACGTCGGTGATCTCTGGGATGCCGACCAGGCGCACCGGGTGGCGCGACAGCAGCGTCGCGCACAAGATGGGCAGCACGGCGTTCTTGTTCGCGCTGGGCACGATGCGGCCCGAAAGCGGGCTGCCGCCGTGGACGATCAGATGGGGCATGTTGGGGGTGGAGCGAGAGTCAGGCACGCATTGTCGCCGCGGCGCGTGCGCGTTCCTCTTCCTGAAGCCGCAGCACCCGCCGCTGCACCTTGCCCGTGGTCGTCATGGGCAGCGCCTCAATGAACTCGATCTCTTTCGGGTACTCATACGGCGCCAGCCGCCCGCGCACGTGCTGCTGCAACTCGGCCACCAGAGCGTGGCTGCCCGCATGGCCCGGCGCCAGCACGACGTAGGCCTTGACCACCGCGCCGCGCTCGGCGTCGGGCTTGGGCACCACCGCCGCGTTGGCCACGGCCGGGTGCTTGACGAGGCAGTTCTCCACCTCGCTGGGCCCGATGCGGTAGCCCGCGGCCTTGAAGACATCGTCGCTGCGGCCCTGGTACCAAAGGTAACCGTCGGCATCCATCACGGCGGTATCGCCGGTGCGGCACCAGCTGTTGCCTGGGTCACCGGTGTACTTGCCCTGCGTGGCGCGCTCGTTGTTCCAGTAGCCCAGAAAGAACACCGGGTCGGGCCGCCCCTGCACGTCGAGCCGGTGCACGGCCACATCGCCGGGCGTGCCGCGCGGGCACTCGTGGCCGTCGTCGTCGATCACCGCGACGCGGTGGCCCGGGTAGGCGCGGCCCATGCTGCCGGGCCGGGCGGGCCAGCCGGGGTGTTCGTGGCCGGCGGCGTCGACCCAGCGACCGCCGTTGCCGACGATGTAATTGATCTCGGTCTGGCCGAACATCTCGTTCACCGTCACCCCCAGCGCCGCCTGGCACCAGTGGAAGACGGCATCGCCCACGGCCTCGCCCGCGCTCATGATGGCGCGCAGGTGCAGATCGAAACGCTCGCGTGGGCGCGGCACGGCCTTCATCAGCGCCTTCAGCGCCGTCGGGAACAGGAAGGTGTGCGTCACCCGGTGGCGCTGCATCAGCGACAGCGCCACCTCGGGCGTGAAGCGGCCCTGAAAGGCCACGATGGGCCGGCCGAAGTACAGCGTGGGCAGCAGCGCGTCCATCAAGCCGCCCGTCCAGGCCCAGTCGGCGGGGCTCCAGAACACTTCGTCGCTTTGCTCGGGCCGGCCGTGGCCGAACCAGTTCTGGCTGCAGACGAAGCCGGTGAGGTTGCCGATGAGCGCCCGGTGCGGAATCAG
>JAIYDH010000188.1 GCA_027487585.1 Rubrivivax sp. | reverse complement strand
CGGCTGAGCTCGAAATAGAGCTCGTCGTCGATCAGCTGGCCGTCCCAGAGGCACCAGGTCTCGTCCTTGCGGTCGGGCTCGTCGCGGTTGGTGTCGGGCACCTGGCCGCCGTGGCCGGAGAAGCTCATGAAGAACAAGTCGCCGGCCTTCAGCGCCTTGGCGGCGGCACGCATGGCCTTCAGCACGGCGGCCCGCGTGGCACGCTTGGTGAGCAGCGTCGTCGGCGTCATGCCCTGCTTCCTGGCCAGCGCCGCCATGTCGCGCGCATCAAACTCGCAGGCGGCCAGCGGGCCCTCCCAGCCTTCGTAGTGGGCGGCACTGACGGTGTTCAGGCCCAGGTGCAGCGACAGCGCTCGCGGCTTCGGGGTGGCGGCCTTGCGGGGGGCCTTGCGGGGGGCCTTGCGGGGGGTCTCGCGGGGGGTGGCCATGTCGCTTGTCTCCTGGTGGGGCGTGATGCCTCTGCGATGATGCGCCTGTGGCTCCGCGCTGCGCATCCCTGGCGCCGGACCCTGCGCCGATGCCCCGAGCTGCTTCCGTCCACACGCCCTCGCCCCGTCTCGTTTCGCTCGCGGCCCCGCTGCTGATCGAGCTGCTGCTGGCCATGGGCGTGGGCATCGTCGGCACCGTGCTGGCCGCGCGCTTGTCCGATGCCTCGGGCGCCGGCTTCGCGTTGGCGCACCACGTATTCGGCGCGCTGTTCCTGCTGTTCCGCATCATCGGCGCCGGTGCCGGCGTGGTGCTGACGCAGGCTCTCGGCGCCGGCCGCCGCGACGAAGCCGACCGCGTGTCGCGCGCGCTGCTGGGTGCCAGCACCTGGGTCGGCCTGGCGGTGGCGGTGCCGGCGGCCCTGGCGCCCGAGGCGCTGCTGCGCTTGCTCAATGCGCCCGCCGAGGTGCTGCCGCTGGCGGCGGCGCTGCTGCTGGCGCTGGCGCCGGTGCTGCTGCTCGACGCCTGGATCGCCAGCCTCACGAGCGTGCTGCGCAGCCACCTGCGTGCACGCGACACGCTGGCCGTGATGGCCGCCATGCAGACGCTGCAGCTGCTGCTGATGGGGCCGCTGATGCTGGGCTGGGGGCCAATGCCCGACGCCTGGGCGCTCGGGCTGCCGGGCTTCGCGCTCGCCGCGCTGCTGGCGCGGCTGCTCGCCATCGGGCTGCAGCTGGCGCTGTGGCGGGCACGGCTGGGCCTGGTGCCGGTGGCAAGCGACTGGTGGCGCTGGCGCGGCCGCGAGCTGGCCGCGGTGGCGCGCATCGGCCTGCCGGGCGCTGCCGAGAACATCGCCTACCGGCTGGCCTTCCTGGTGAGCATCGCCGTCGTCGGCCACATGGGCGCGGCGGCACTCGCCACGCACGCCTATGCCCAGCAGGTGATCATGATCGTGCTGCTGTTCGGCCTGGCCACCGGGCTGTCGGTGGAGGTGATCGTCGGCCACCTGGTGGGCGCCGGGCGGCTGCACGAGGCCCATGCGCTGGTCAAGCGCGCACTCGCCCGCGGCCTGGCCGTGAGCGTGGCGGTGGCCACGGTGGCGGCACTGCTGGGGCCATGGGTGATGGGCCTGTTCACGCAGGACGCGGCGATTGCTGCCGGGGCCGTGACGCTGCTGTGGTGGACGGTGCTGCTGGAGCCCGGGCGAACCTTCAACCTGGTCGTCATCAACGCGCTGCGCGCCACGGGCGATGCACGCTACCCGGTGCAGGTGGGCGCGGTGAGCATGCTCGTGGTGCTGGCCGGCGGCAGCTGGCTGCTGGGCGATGTGCTGGGCCTGGGTCTGGTGGGCGTGTGGATCGCCTACGCGGCCGACGAGTGGCTGCGCGGGCTCTTGATGTGGCAGCGCTGGGTGAAGCTGCAGTGGGTGCCGATGGCGCGCGCGAGCCGGCGGCGGCTCGAGGGGTAATCAGACGGGCTTCACCTGACCAGGCTGCGGCGACAGACGAAAAAGCCGTTCAGCGTCAGGCGGCCCTGCGCCGGATCGGCGCTCAGGCGTTCGGGCCACGCGATGTGGCTGGAGTGGAAGCCGCTGCCGTCGTAGAACACTGCGCGGTTGAAGCGTGCCGGCACCACGCCGATGCACTCGAACCAGGCGTTACTGTCGATCAGGTAGGCCGGCGCAGCGCCGATGTCAGCGCTGAAGGCCTCGTCCGTGAGGCTGTTCCAGTGGCGGATGCGCGCATCGATCTCGGGCAGCGGGCACTTCGGGTCGAAGAACGCGGTGCCGCCGAGTCTTGGGTCGTCGAAGAGGTAGAGGGTGCACGCGGCCACCAGCTCGTCCGCGCCAGTGCCGAAACGGTCACGATGGCACAGGCGCTGCAAGGGCCGCAGCTCATGCGGCTGCAGCGTCGCCAGCGACAGCCGGCTGTACATCGACCGCGTGCGCCGCCCACCCAACGCCGCGCGCAGGCGCAGGGCGAAAAAATCGGAAAACGGTTCGTCGACGTCGGCCCCCATTCGCCATTCGAGCCCCGGGTAGGCGTTGAACGGCGCGGCAGCGAAGTTCCCGCGGCCGTTGATGGCGACGCGGCGCAGGGCCTCGGGATCGTGCAACGCATCGTCCACGATCCAGGCCTCGCGGCCGGCGCCGAAGGTCACGCGCTCGATGCGGGCGTGTGAGTTGAACATCAGCCCGGCAAGGCCTCGCTGGCAGCCTGGGCCTTCTGCACCGCCAGCGCCGTGCGGCAATGCTGGGCGATGAACTGCTCGTGCGTCGGCATCGCCTCGACGCAGCGGGCGATGGTCTGCTTCACGCCGGCCAGGAACTCGTCCACCCGCTCGGGCGCCAGCGTGTCCACTAGCGGGTGGTAGCCGCGCGGCACGATGCGCTGGCCCAGCAGCACCTCGACCCAACTGATCTCGGAGAACAGTTCCATGTTGTCGCGGAAGATGCGCGCGTTGCTCTCCCAGAGCTCGATCTTCTGCGCCAGCGAGTCGGGGACGGCCATCGTGCGCACGTGGTTCCAGAAGCCGGTGTCGTCGCGCTCCGTGGCCTTGTAGTGCAGGATGATGAAGTCGCGGATGCGCTCGAACTCGAAGTCGCTCTGGCGGTTGAACTCGGCGATGTCGGCCTCGTCGAAGCGCTGGAACGGGAAGAAGGTGGTCAGCCGCGCCACGGTGTTTTGGATCAGGTGGATGCTGGTGCTTTCCAGCGGCTCGAGGAAGCCGCTGCTCAGGCCCACGGCCACCACGTTTTTGTTCCACAGCTTGCGCCGCTTGCCCGTGACGAACTTCAGCATGCGCGGCTCGGCCAGCGCCGGCGCGTCGAGCCGGCTCATCAGCAGGTCGGCCGCCGCCTGCTCTGAGATGTGAGCGTTGCTGAAGACGTGGCCATTGCCCATGCGGTGCTGCAGCGGGATGCGCCACTGCCAGCCCGCGCCGTGTGCGGTGGCGCGCGTGTAGGGAAGCAGCGGGTAGTGGTTCTCGCAGGGCACGGCCCAGGCGCGGTTGACGGGCAGCCAGTGGCTCCAGTCCTCGTAGCCGGTGTGCAGCGTCTGCTCGATCAGCAGGCCGCGGAAGCCCGTGCAGTCGATGAACAGGTCGCCCTCGACTCGGCGGCCGTCTTCGAGCGTGATGGCCTCGACGAAGCCGTCGCGTGCGCGCGTCGTCACCGAGCCGATCTTGCCCTCCAGCCGCCTGACGCCGCGCACCTCGGCGTAGCGGCGCAGGAAGGCGGCGTACAGCCCGGCATCGAAGTGGTAGGCGTGCGCGATCTCGGCCATCGGCGAGCGCCCGAGCTCGGGCCGCGCGCGCATGAACTTGCCGGCGCGCGCCGCAGCGATGTTCACCGAGAACGGCTCCAACTCCTCGGCCCGGCCCTCGGGGTGACGGCTCAGCCAGTGGTGGTGAAACTTGGCCAGGCCAATGTCCGGGCCTAGCGGGCCGAAGCCGTGGATGTAGCGGTCGCCCAGCCGGCCCCAGTTGACGAACTCGATGCCGAGCTTGAAGGTGGCCGAGGTCTCGCGCATGAACGCGTCCTCGTCGAGATCCAGCGCCTGGTTGTAGATGTTGATCAGCGGGATCGTCGCCTCGCCGACGCCGACGGTGCCGATCTCCTCGCTCTCGACGAGCGTGATCTCCCACGCCGCGCCCAGCAGCTTGACCAGCGCGGCGGCGCTCATCCAGCCGGCAGTGCCGCCGCCGCAGATGACGATGCGCCGGATGTGTTGCGGTGCTTGCACGGGTTGCGCTCCTGCAATCGCGCACGGGGCGCGGAAGTCCTGGATTCTGTCGCCAAGAAAAAAGCCCCCGACGTTGCCACCGGGGGCCTGGTTCGGCAGAACCGGGGTCAGAACTTGTACGACACCCCGAACAGGATGGTGCGGCCGTACTCGTCGAGCTTGGTGTCACTGGCCGACGAGCCGTCGTACTCGCGATAGGGCTCGTTGTTGACGTTGTTCACCTGCAGCAGGAAGTTCAGGCCCTTGAACGTGCCTCTTTGCACCTCGTAGCCCAGTTGCAGGTCGGTGAGGGTCTCGCCGCGGGCGTAGCGGTATCCGCGGTCGGCGCCGAAGTCCTCGATCTCGGCGATAAAGGCGTCGCGCTTGCGCGTGCTGGCGCGCGCCGAGAATCCGAACTTCTCGTAGTACGCGGTCAGCTGCGTCACCGTCTTCGACAGGCCGGGCAGCGGGCGCACGTCGTTGTCGCCGAAGGGCTTGATCTTGCTGTCGGTGCTGCTGTAGCTGAGGATGACGCCGAAGCCGTCGAGCGGCTTGGCCACCAGGTTCAGCGGCACGTTCACCGCGAACTCCACGCCCGAGATGGTGCCGCCGCTGCCGTTGACGGGCTGGGTGAAGCGGCCGGTGTTGGTCACAGGCGTGCGCGGCGACAGGTTCGGGAAGCCTGTGAAGTCGAAGTTCGGGATCGTGACGTCGAGGATGTAGCTCTTCAGGTCCTTGTGGAAGCCTGCGAGCGACACGTAGCCCTTGTTGCCGCCGAAGTACTTCTCGTACGAGATGTCCACGGCGGTGGCGCGGAACGGGTCTAGCTTGGGGTTGCCGCCGCTGCCCGTCCACTGGCGGTCGTTGTTGACCTCGCTGCGCGTGAAGGCGCGCAGCTGGTCCATGCGCGGGCGCGCCATCTGCTTACCCAGACCGAGACGCACGAACTGGTCGCCGCTGAAGGCGAACGACAGGTTCAGCGAGGGCAACACGTCGTTGTAGGTCTTGCCCGCGGTGCGCAGCGTGAAGACGCTCTGGTTGGTGTTGTCCACCACCGGCGCCGTCGAGCGCTGGTCGGTGTTGATGAACTGCACGCCCAGGTTGCCGCGCACCGGGATGCCGAACAGCTCGGTGTCGACGTCGCCCTTGACGAACAGCGTGCGCACGTCCTCGTTGACTTCCCAGCCCTTGTTGAGGATGTCGCCGTTGACGTTGGTGTCGAAGCGGTAAGCCGAGTTAAACACCGGGCCCGGGTCGAAGCTGATCGTCGGGCTCGGCGAGCCCGGGATCGGCAGCGTGCCCGTGCCCGAGGGCAGGGCTACGCCGATGTTCGGGAAGCCCGAGGGATCGCGGGCGCGCAGGCGCAGCGCAGCCTCGGCGGCACCCTTGATCTTGTCGCGCTGGTTGAGGTTGATGCCGGCCGTTACGCGCGAGACGGGGCCTTCAAGGTCCTTCTCGGCCTGCAGGCGCAGCGCCTTCATCTTGTCATCGGTGGTGATGACCTTGTCGTAGCCGTTCTGGCCCCAGCTCTCAGGGTCGGTCAGGCGGATGATGGAGGGGTCGCCGTGGTTGTACTGGAAGGCCGTGACCTGGCCGTAGTTGCCCACGGTCACCGTGCCCGGCAGTGGCCGGTTGTTGGCGGTGTCGAACACACCGGCCTCGAGCTCGCTGATGCGCTCCACGCTCTTGGCCGAGGAGGTCGAGATGTCCAGCGTGGCGGCCCAGGTGGGCGCGAAGCGCCACTTGGTGTTCCATCCAAAAGACTTGAGCTCGTCCTCGCGCGGCTCCCAGATATGCCGCGACAGCGGGTTCACGTTGCCCCAGGTGCCGCTGATCAGGCGCCCGCCGGTGATCGTGGCGTTGGTCAGCGTCGGCGCCTGGTAACCGCGGTTGGAATCGCCAGACTTCCAGCTGTCATTAACCTGCAGCTCGATGCCGCGCTTGACGACCTCCTTGTCGAACTTCGAGTAGAAGAAGTCGACCGTGCTGCCGAGGTCCTTGTTGGGCTTGAACTCGATCACGGCCATGCCGCCCGTGCGCGTCTCGTCGCTCTTGTCGACGAAGTACTTGAAGCCCTGGTTGAACTGGAACTGAGTGGTCCCGCTCGCACAGGCAGGCGGCTCGCCACTCCGTCCACTGATGGTGGTGTTTCCGTTCAGGCAGGCGATCTCGCTCTGGTTGTAGGTCTCCGAGCGTGACTTCTCGGTCTTGGTGTTCAGACGCGCAACACCGAAGGCCACGCCCACCGTGCGGTTGGCAAACTGGTCGGCGTAGGTGAAGCTGAAGCGGCTGCCGTCACCCTCGAAAGGCGTGCCGCCGCCGTTCTTTTCGCCACGCACGTTGACGGCGATGACACGCTGACCCAGCGACAGCGGCTTCAGCGTCTCGATGTTCAACGTGCCCGACAGGCCCTGGCCCACGAGGCCGGCGTCTGGTGTCTTGAACACGCTCACGGCGTTGGTCAGCTCCGACGGGTACTGGTCGAACTCGACGTTGCGGTTGTTGCCGGTGGAGACCTGCTCGCGCCCATTCAGCAGCGCATTGGCGAAGTCGCCCGACAGGCCGCGGATGTTGATCTCGGTGGCGCGGCCGTTCACGCGTTGTGCCGCGATGCCCGGCAGCCGCGCAATCGACTCAGCGATGGAGTTGTCGGGCAACTTGCCGATGTCCTCAGCCGATATCGACTCGACGATCTGGTCGCTGTTCTTCTTGACGCTGATGGCGCTCTCGATGCCGCGGCGGATGCCGGTGATCGTGACCACCGAGCCGGCGTCGGTGGCGGCCGGCGCGGGCGCCTGCTGGGCATAGGCCACGCCACTGGTGGCCAGCACGGTAGCGACGGCAGCGGCCACCGGGGTGGCGCGCCACAGCGCGGAACTCGAGCGTGCGGGTTGGTACTTCTTCATGTTGTCTCCTGAGACTCTGGAGGGGTCTGTGGGGGCTGCCGGCCGGGCCTGCTTCAGGCGCTGGTCGGTACCAATAGATTCAAAACTGCGATCGGGGACCCGAACTTTGTATCAAAACTAGATCATCCGTACCCCTGCGGAAACCCTAGATCGGTGCGCAATCGAGGCCGCTAGGGTGCGATCCCGTGCCTTCCAGCCCGGGGACTGCCACTGGGAGGCGCCCGATGACGCACCGAGTTGGGGAATGTCGACGCCATGAGCACCGGTTTTGTAGCGAAACTACAGTTCCTGTTCGTCGCAGCGGGTGCCATGCTGGCCCTGGCGCCGGCGGCTGCCCAGCCCCGGCTGCACGTGCCCTCGCCCGACTGGCGCGACCAGATCCTGTACTTCGTCATGACCGACCGCTTCGCCGACGGCGACCCGGCGAACAACGACCAGGGTGCCGGCGAGTACCGCCCGGGCGAACGCAGCCGCTACCAGGGCGGCGACTTCAAGGGCCTCGTCGACCGCCTCGACTACATCCGCGGTCTCGGCGCCACGGCGCTGTGGATCACGCCGCCGGTGGCCAACCAGTGGCTCAGCCCCGACGGCAGCTACAGCGGCTACCACGGCTACTGGGCGCAGCACTTCAAGCAGGTCGATCCGCACCTGGGCTCTTTGGCCGACTACCAGCGCCTGAGCGACGCGCTGCACCGCCAGGGCCTGTACCTGGTGCAGGACATCGTGGTCAACCACACCGGCAACTTCTTCAGTTATGGCGCAGGCTGGCGCGCGGACGACGCACAGCGCGCCTGGCACGCCTTTCAGCCGCATACCGGCACGCCACCGGTGCCGCGGCCGAGCCAGCCGCCCTTCGACCAGAACGACCCGCGCGACCCGGCCCAGCGCGCCGCCGGCATCTACCACTGGACGCCCGACATCGCCGACTACACCAACCCCGTGCAGGAGGCCACCTTCCAGATGTCGGGCCTCGACGACCTGAACACCGAGAACCCTGTCGTGCGCCGTGCGCTGCGCGACAGCTTCGGCTACTGGGTGCGCGAGGTGGGCGTGGACGCCTTCCGCGTGGACACCGCGTTCTACGTGCCGCCGGGCTTCTTCGATGACTTCCTGCGCTCGCTCGATGCCGCCGCACCGGGCATCGAGCGAGTGGCGCGCGCCACGGGCCGCGAGCGCTTCTTCACCTTCGGCGAGGGCTTCGGCATCGACAAGCCCTTCCGCGACGAGCAGGCGAAGAAGATCGACCGCTGGCTGCGCGAAGGCGGCCGCCCGGGCGGGCGCCCCTTGATGCCGGGGATGCTGAACTTTCCGCTCTACGGCGCCTTCGGCGACGCCTTCGCCCGCGGGCGGCCCCCCGCGGAGCTGGCGCACCGCATCCGCCAGACGATGGCGCTGCACGCCCATGCTCACTTGATGCCGACCTTCGTCGACAACCACGATGTCGACCGCTTCCTGAAGGGCGGCACGCTGCCGGGGCTGCGCCAGGCGCTGCTGGCGATGATGACGCTGCCCGGCAT
>JAIYDH010000006.1 GCA_027487585.1 Rubrivivax sp. | reverse complement strand
TGGACCTGGCGGCGCTGCTGCGCACACTGGCCGCCGACGAGGGCCTGGCGCTCGACCGCAGCGTCGAGCCCGCGCTCACCGCGCTCGACGAGACGCGGTTGAAGCTGATGCTGCGCAACCTGGTCACCAACGCGCGCCGGCATGCCGTGGGCGCGTCGGCGCCACCGGTGCTGTTCTTGCGCGCTGATCCCGACGGCCGCTGGGCCCTGGGCCTGCGCGACCACGGCGCGGGCGTGCCACAAGATCAGCTGGCGCGCCTGGGCGAGCCCTTCCACCGCCCCGATGCCGCGCGCACGCGCAGTGCCGGCGGCGTGGGCCTGGGCCTGCACCTGTGCCGCCAGGTGGCGCAGGCGCACGGCGGCGAGCTGCGCATCCGCAACGCGCAACCCGGGCTCGAGGTAGCGATGGTGTGGCGGCCGGCCGCCGCGGGCTGATCAGCCGCCGCGGCGCAGCCAGGCCTGGCGCAGGCGCGCCACCAGCTCGTCGATATTCAAGGCCTGCGACGGGCTCTGTGCGGCGTCGATCAGGCGCGCCATCAAGGCGTCCACCACCCGGTCGCTCTCCCAGCGTGTGCCCACCAGGTAGCGGGCCTGCGGCTGCGCCGCGTTGAGGGCCTGCAACACCACCTCGGCCACCGCGGCCGGCGCGGCGTGGCGGCGGTTCGTGGCCGACTCGGGGGCGGCCGGGTCGGCCGGCTGCGGCGCGCGGATCGATGCCGCCACGGCAGCGGCCAGCGTGTCGAACGGCGCCGGCGTGGCTGCCAGCCGTGCCAGGTTGCCCGCGCGCCCGTTGTCGCCGATGTCGGTGGCCACCGCGCCGGGCTGCACGATGCTCACCGCCACGCCGTGCGGCGCCAGCTCCTGCCGCAGGCACTCGGCGTAGGCCTCCAGCGCATGCTTGCTCATCGTGTACGGGCCCATCGTCGGCGACGTGATGCTGCCGCCCATCGAGCCGATGCAGACGATGCGGCCCTGCGCCGCTTGCAGCGCCGGCAGCAGGGCGTTCGTCAGCCGGTGCGGACCGAAGACGTTGGTGTCGAAGAGCGCCAGCAGGTCGTCGTCGGGCCAGCCCGCCAGCGGCGCGATGCCGCCGACGCCGGCGTTGTGCACGAGGCCGGCCAGGCCCTGCCCCGTGGCCTGGCGATGCGCCTGCACGGCTGGTGCGGCAGCCTGCACCTGGGCGGGCTCGCGCACGTCCAGCCGCAACGGCCAGGCGCCGAGCCCGGCCAGTTGCTGCAGATGCACATCGCGGCGCGCGCCGGCCCACACCGGCCGCCCGGCCGCACGCAGCGCCTGCACGATGGCCAGGCCGATGCCGCTGCCAGCGCCGGTGACGAGCACCGGCCCGGTCATGGCCGCTGGCGTGCCGGCACCCGTCTTTCCAGCGGAAAGGGCTCGAAGGCGCCGATGAGCCGGCAGCTGGCGTCGCAGGCCGCGGCCATCGAGGCTGCTGTCGGCTTGCGTCCGCCCTGGCTCCAGGCCAGCAGCTGCTGCACCGCCGCCACGTACAGCGCGTCGGCCAGGTAGCTGTGCTCGGCATGCTCGGTGTAGACCTGCGCCAGCCGCTCGCCGCTGCCGCCGCGCTGCATCACGCCGCGGAAGTGGTGCTGCAGCTCGACGAAGGCCACCGGGTCGTTCACCGCATGCAGGCTCAGCACGGGCACGCCGATGCGGCCTTCGAGGTCGGTGTCGGCACCAAAGACGCGCACCGCCGCGGCATCGGCGGCGTAGCGCGGCACCTGGGCGTTGATCTCGCGGTCGAGGGCCTCGTCGCCGCTGCCGGCATAGACCGCGCCGATGTTGCCGAACACGGGCTTGCCGCCGTTGCGCGTGGCGATCTCGCGGAAGTGGAAGGTGCCCCAGTTCAGATGGCCCTGCACGCTGGTCTCGGGCACGCGCACGAGCGCGGCGATGGCCTTGAGCTTGCGCGCCTGCTCGGGCGTGCGCTGGGCGGCCGGCAGGCCGAGGCCCAGGCACTCGCGCGTGCGCAGCGCCAGATCGGCCTGCGTCATCGTGCTGCCTTCGGGCAGGCCCATCCACAGCGGATACGCCGGCTCGTCGGGCCGCGGGTGGTTGCGGCACAGGTGCTGGTAGATCACGCGCAGGTCGAGACGGAAGTCGTAGCTGCGCGTGCCGCCGCCGAGCACGCCGCTGGTCAGCAGCACGGCGTCGTAGGGGCGGGCTCGCGGCGTGCCCGGGTACATCTCCGCACCCTTGGCGGCCACGCTGGCGCCCCAGCTCTGGCCGTGCAGCACGGTGTGGCGCGGCTTGGCCACGTGCTGGACGAACATGAGCCGCAGCCGCTCGGTGTCTTCGGCGGCGGCGCGCACGGCCACACCGCCCTGGCGGAAGGTGCTGCCCGCCCAGGCGTGGCCGGCTTTCACCATCACGGCCCAGCGTTTGAGGTCTTCCACCGCGCGTTCGGGCCGCGGCTCGCCGAGCAGCGGGCCGCCGTGGGCGTGCAGCACGAGCACGCCGCTCCAGTTGGCCGGCATGGCGATCAGCACATGCGCGCCGGCGCTGTCGCGGCCGCCCAGGCAGCGCGTGCCGGCGGGCAGCTCGGCCGGGCAGGCCATGGCCTGCGGCGCGGCTTCGGGTGCTGCGGGTGGCTCGGCAGGCTGCGTGGCGCAGCCGGCCAGCAGCAGCGCCGGCAGCAGCCCGGCGGCCAGCGCCTTGATGCGCCGCAGCGCCACCGCGTTGAGCGGCCAGGGCCGCGGCTCGAACACGTTGCTGCTCGTGGAGTTGGTCATGGGTTAGGTCGCGAACATCGCTGCGGTCACGTCGTGCACGTTCAATCCGTTATAGCCCATCACCGGATCGATACGAGTGCTTCACAGGCTATCAGCCGCGGTCGGCGCCGCGCCAGCGCGACAGCATCAGCGCGTTGCTGACCACGAACACGCTGCTCAGCGCCATCGCGCCACCGGCGATCACCGGGCTCAGGTAGCCCAGCGCCGCGGCCGGTATGCCGATGGCGTTGAAGGCAAACGCCCAGAACAGGTTCTGGCGGATCTTGGCGTGCGTGCGGCGGCTGATGTCCAGCGCGTCGGCCACCGAGCGCGGGTCGCCGCGCAGCAGGGTGATGCCGGCGGCGTGCAGCGCCACATCGCTGCCGGCCATGCCGCCGTCAGCCGGGGCCATGGCAATGCCGACATCGGCAGCCGCCAGCGCCGGCGCGTCGTTGACGCCGTCGCCCACCATCGCCACCGCGCGGCCGGCGTCGAGCCCCTCGCGCAGCGTGCCCACAAGCCGTGCCTTGTCGGCCGGCAGCACCTCGGCATGGACCTCGGTGATGCCGAGCTCAGAAGCCAGATGGCGGGCCGCGCCAGCGTTGTCGCCCGAGATCAGCACCGAGCGCACGCCCTGCGTCGCCAGCGTGGCAATGGCCTCGGCAGCACCGGCCTTGGCGCGGTCGCCGAAGGCCAGCCAGCCTGCCAGCTGCAGCGCGCCGGCCTCATCGGCCCGGGCCAGGTAGGACACGCTGCGTCCCTCGGCCTGCTGGGCGGCCACTGCCGCCTGCACGGGCTGCAAGTCAACGCCCAGCGAGGCCATCCAGGGCGCGCTGCCCAGGCAGGCTCGGCGGCCGTCGATGAGGCCCTCGACGCCCTTGCCCGCGACGACCTTCACCGCCGTGGCGGCAGGCAGCGCCAAGCCGGCGGCGGCGTCTTGCAGCGCGCGCGCCAGCGGGTGAGTGCTGGCGGCCTGCAGCGCGGCGGCCGCAGCACGCAAGGCCTCGTCGGACAAGGCCGCGGCGTCACCCGCGGCGCCCTGCGCCGCCAGCGTGGCGATGGCCACGGCGGCGCCGGCCTTGGCGCGGTCGCCGAAGGCCAGCCAGCCGGCCAGCTGCAGCGCGCCGGCCTCATCGGCCCGGGCCAGGTAGGACACGCTGCGCCCTTCTGCCTGCTGGGCGGCCACTGCCGCCTGCACGGGCTGCAGATCGACGCCCAGCGAGCCCATCCACGGCGCGCTGCCCAGGCAGGCCCTGCGGCCGTCGAGGAGGCCTTCGACGCCCTTGCCGGCGACGATCTTCACCGCCGTGGCGGCAGGCAGCGGCAGGCCGGCGGCGGCGTCTTGCAGCGCGCGCGCCAGCGGGTGGTTGCTTGCTGCCTGCAGCGCGGCGGCCGCGGCACGCAAGGCCTCGTCGGACGGCGCCACCGCACCCGCCACGACGCCTTGCGCCACCACACGCGGGCGGCCTTCGGTCAGCGTGCCGGTCTTGTCCCAGGCCACCACCTGCACCGAATGCGCGCGCTCCAGCGCCTCGGCGTCCTTCACGAGCACGCCGCGCCGCGCCGCCACGCCGGTGCCGGCCATGATGGCCGCGGGCGTGGCCAGGCCCAGCGCGCAAGGGCAGGCGATCACGAGCACGGCCACGGCGTTGAGCACGCCCGCCGTCCACTGGCCGGTGCCCAGGCCCCAGCCCAGCAGCGCCAGCAGTGCGACCCCCACCACCACGGGCACGAAGACGGCGCTGACGCGGTCCACCAGACGCTGGATCGGCGCCTTGCGGCCCTGGGCCGTTTCCACCAGCCGCACGATGCGCGCCAACAGACCCTCGGCGCCCAGCGCCGTGGCGCGCACCTGCAGCAGGCCCTCGCCGTTGAGGCTGCCGCCGGTGACGCGGTCGCCCACGCCGCGCGGTACCGGCAGGCTTTCGCCGGTGAGCATGCTCTCGTCGACGGCGCTCGTACCCTCGGTCACCACGCCATCGGCGGGCAGGCGCTCGCCGGCGCGCACCACCAGCAGGTCGCCGCGCACGAGCTCGGCCACCGGCACGGTGAGCTCGGCGCCCTGGCGCAGCACCCGTGCGGTGTCGGGCCGCAGCGCGCGCAGGGCCTGGATGGCCGCGGTGGTCTGCTTGCGCGCGCGCGCTTCCAGCCACTTGCCCAACAGGACCAGCGTGATGACCACCGCCGAGCTCTCGAAGTACAGCGTGTGCTCGTCGCCCACCACCAGCCATTGCCACAGGCTCAGGCCGTAGGCGGCGCTGGTGCCCATGCTCACCAGCAGGTCCATGTTGCCGGTGCCGGCGCGCAGGGCGCCCCATCCGGCGCGGTAGAAGCGCGCGCCGAGCACAAACTGCACCGGCGTGGCCAGCAGCCACTGCCACAGCGCCGGGGGCATGGCGGCGTGCATGGCGCCGGCACCGGCAAAGGGCAGCAGCAGCATCGGCCCGATCAACGGGGCCGACAGCAGCGCGGCGATCAGCACACGCGCGCCCTCGCCAAGCCGTGCGCGGGGCGCGGGGGCGGTGCCCTCGTCGCGGGCCTGGGTGGCCTGGTAGCCCGCCGCCACCACGGCCGCCACCAGCGTGGCGATCTGCGCAGCCTCGTCGCCGCGGCCGCGCAGACGCACCTGCGCCGTCTCGGTGGCCAGGTTCACGCTGGCCTCCACCACGCCCGGCACCTGGGCCAGCGCCTTCTCGACACGGCCCACGCAGCTGGCGCACGTCATGCCCTGCACGGCCAGGGTCAGCATCCGCGTGGGTGCCGCGTAGCCGGCGCGCTCGATGGCGTGCTCCAGCGCCGTGGCGTCGAAGCCCGCGGCCGGCCACACCGACAGCGTCTCGGTGGCCAGGTTCACCTGCGCCTCGGCCACGCCCGGAACCCCCCGCGCGGCCTTCTCGACCCGCGCCGTGCACGAGGCGCAGCTCATGCCTTCGATGGGCCAGTCTTGCGCCAGCTCAGCAGGCAGGGTCGGGGTCGGTGGCACAGTGTCGGCATTGTCCTCCTGCCCTTGCCTTGTTCACTCTCTGGCCCTGCTGCCTTGTCACCATGACCCACGACTTCACGATTCCGCAGCTCAGCTGCGGCCACTGCGTGCGCGCCGTCACCGAGGCCGTTCACGCGGCCGACCCGTCGGCCCAGGTGCAGGCTGACCCGGCCACCAAGCAGGTGGCGGTGGACTCCACGCTGCCGCGCGAGACCCTCGCCGCGCTGCTGGCCGAGGCCGGGTACGCACCGGCCTGAGGTCACCGCCCTGAACACCCTGACGCCACGCCGATGCCCGAGGGGCACGCGCGCCGCGGGCCCGTCGCTACACTTCGCGCCCCCATGTCTGACGCCTCTGCCGCCCCCGACGCGCCCGCCGACACCGGCCCGGAGCGCGCCTTGCACATCACCGACCTCGAAGCCGCCATCAACTGGTGGCGCGAGCGCTCGCCGTCGCCCGACGGCATCAGCGCCTGCCCCGAGGTGCGCGCGCTGGCCGAGGTGTATGCGCTGATGGTC
>JAIYDH010000123.1 GCA_027487585.1 Rubrivivax sp. | reverse complement strand
GTGCCGGGCATGAAGCCGGGCACGTCGACGAAGGTGATCACGGGGATGCTGAAGGCGTCGCAGAACCGCACGAAGCGCGCCGCCTTGATGCTGCTCTTGATGTCCAGGCAGCCGGCCAGCACCAGCGGGTTGTTGGCGACGATGCCCACCGTGCGCCCGGCCATGCGTGCCATGCCGATGACGATGTTCTTGGCGTACTCGGGCTGCAGCTCGAAGAAGTCGCCGTCGTCGACGGTCTTGAGGATCAGCTCCTTGATGTCGTAGGGCTTGTTCGGGTTTTCGGGCACCAGCGTGTCGAGGCTGTGGTCCAGCCGCTCGGGCGCGTCGCCGCTGGGGCGCACCGGCACGCCATCCTTGTTGTTGAGCGGCAGGTAGTTGAAGAAGCGGCGCAGCATCAGCAGCGCTTCGACGTCGTTGTCGAAGGCCAGATCGGCCACGCCGCTGCGGCCGGTGTGGGTGCCGGCGCCGCCCAGTTCCTCGGCCGTGACCTCCTCGTGCGTCACCGTCTTCACGACTTCAGGGCCGGTGACGAACATGTAGGAACTGTCCTTCACCATGAAGATGAAGTCCGTCATCGCGGGCGAGTACACCGCGCCGCCAGCGCAGGGGCCCATGATCAGGCTGATCTGCGGCACCACGCCCGAGGCCATCACGTTGCGCTGGAAGACCTCGGCATAACCGCCGAGTGAGGCCACCCCTTCCTGGATGCGTGCGCCGCCGCTGTCGTTCAGCCCGATGACGGGTGCGCCCACCTTCATGGCCTGGTCCATGACCTTGCAGATCTTCTCGGCATGGGCCTCGCTGAGCGCGCCGCCGAACACCGTGAAGTCCTGGCTGAAGACGAAGACGAGTCGGCCGTTGATCATGTCGTAGCCGGTGACGACGCCGTCGCCGGGCACCTTCTGGTCCTGCATGCCGAAGTCGGTGCAGCGGTGCTCGACGAACATGTCCCATTCCTCGAAGCTGCCTGCGTCGAGCAGCAGTTCCAGACGTTCGCGCGCGGTGAGCTTGCCCTTGGCGTGCTGGGCAGCGATGCGCTTCTCGCCGCCGCCCAGACGCGCGGCGGCGCGCATCTGTTCGAGCCGTTGATGGATGTCTTGCATGTCGCTCGTCCTTGCTTGTCGAGGCTTCAGTTGAACAGGTCCAGCAGCCGCCGCGCGGCCACCGAGGCGGCCAGGCGGCCGGCCTTCACGTCGTCGGCGGTGGCGGCCAGTGCGGCAGCCACGGCGGGGTGGGCGCGGAAGCGCTGGCGCAGGCCGCCTTCGATGCGTTCCCACATCCAGGCCTCGTTCTGGCGGGTGCGGCGCTCGTCGAAACGGCCGGCCTCGCGCTGGCGCGTGGCAAAGCGCTGCACGGCGGCCCAGAAGGCCTCGATGCCGGCCGACTTCAGCGCACTGAGTTGGAGGACTTCGGTGCCTGCATGCGCGTGCGGGCCCAGGTAACGCAGCGCGCTGGTGATCTGCGCGCGGGCGCGTGTGGCCGCGGCCTCGTCGAGATCGGCCTTGTTGATGACCACCAAGTCGGCGAGTTCCATCACGCCTTTCTTGATGGCCTGCAGATCGTCGCCGGCGTTGGGCAGTTGCAGCAGCACGAAGCAGTCGGTCATCCCGGCGACGGCGGTTTCGCTCTGGCCGACGCCGACGGTCTCGATGATCACCACGTCGTGGCCGGTAGCCTCGCAGGCCAGCAACGCCTCGCGGGTTTTCTCGGCCACGCCGCCGAGCGTGCCGCTGCTGGGGCTGGGGCGGATGAAGGCGCGCTCGTGCACGGAGAGTTGCTCCATGCGCGTCTTGTCGCCCAGGATGCTGCCGCCGCCGAGGCTGCTGCTGGGGTCGACGGCCAGCACGGCGACGCGGTGGCCTTGCTGCACGAGGAACAGGCCGAGGGCTTCGATGAAGGTGCTCTTGCCGACGCCGGGCGAGCCGGAAAGGCCGATGCGCAGGCTGCGGCCGGTGTGGGGCAGCAGCGCGGCCAGCAGCGCGTCGGCCTCGGCACGGTGCGTGGGCTTCGTGCTCTCCAGCAGCGTGATGGCCTTGGCCAGCGCGCGGCGCTGGGCCGGGCTGGGGGGGCTGAGCAGCGTGCGTGCGAGGGCTTCGACAGGCTCAGCCCGAACGGGGGTGGCTGACGCAGGCGCTTCGACAAGCTCAGCGCGAACGGTTTCCTCCCCCGCCCGGTCCACTTCACCTCCCGTTCGGGCTGAGCCTGTCGAAGTCCCACCCTCCGTTCGGGCTGGGCCCGTCGAAGCCCCACCCTCCGTTCGGGCTGAGCCTGTCGAAGCCTTTGCGAGCTGCTTCACCCTCTCCCAATCACCCGCAATCAGCGCTTCTTTCTTCGCCCGACTCCAGCCTTTGATGCGCATCTCCGCCGCCAGCGCCTCTTCCCGCGTGGCCGTCTCCTGATGCCACACCAGGCTCACCGGCCGCCGCTCGTGCGTGTACCCCGGCAGTTCCCCGGCCTCGTGCTGCGCCACGCGGCGCTGCAGTTCGTCGGTGTGGCCAACGTAGAAGCTGCCGTCGGCGCAGCGCAGCATGTAGACGTGAAAGGGGCTCATCGCCGGCCGTGCTCAGGAGCCCAGCGCCGCCTTGATCTGCTCGAGCACATCCTTCGCGCTCACCAGGATCGGCGTGCCCGGGCCGTAGATGCCCTTCACGCCGGCCTCGTACAGGAAGTCATAGTCCTGCTGCGGGATCACGCCGCCCACGAACACGATGATGTCGTCGGCACCCTGCGCCTTCAGCGCCGCGATGATGGCCGGCACCAGCGTCTTGTGCCCCGCCGCCAGCGTGCTCACGCCCACGGCGTGCACGTCGTTTTCGATGGCCTGGCGCGCGCACTCCTCGGGCGTCTGGAAGAGCGGGCCGATGTCGACGTCATAGCCCAGGTCGGCGAACGCCGTGGCCACGACCTTGGCGCCGCGGTCGTGGCCGTCCTGGCCGAGCTTGGCGATCATCACGCGCGGGCGGCGGCCGTGTTCGGTGGCGAAGTCGGCGATCTCGCCCTGCAGCTTGGCCCAGCCTTCGGCCGAGTCATAAGCGGCGGCGTACACGCCGGTCACCTTCTGGATGTCGGCGCGGTGGCGGCCGAACACGGTTTCGAGTGCATCGCTCACCTCCCCCACGGTGCAGCGCGCGCGCATCGCATCGATGCTGAGCGCCAGCAGGTTGCCCTGGCCACTGCGCGCCGCTTCGGTGAGCGCAGCCAGGCAGGCCTGCACCTTGGCGCCATCCCGCGTGGCGCGGATCTTCGCCAGCAGCGCGATCTGCCCTTCGCGCACGCGCACGTTGTCGACATCCCGCACCTCGATCGGATCGGTGGTCTTGGGCTTGTATTTGTTGACGCCGACGATGACGTCGGCCCCCGAGTCGATGCGCGCCTGCTTCTCGGCCGCGCTGGCCTCGATGCGCAGCTTGGCCCAGCCGGAGTTCACGGCCTGGGTCATGCCGCCTTGGGCCTCGACCTCCTCGATGATGCTCCAGGCCTTGTCGGCCATCTCCTGCGTGAGCGTCTCCATCAGGTAGCTGCCGGCCCAGGGGTCGACGACGTTCGTGATGTGGGTCTCTTCCTGCAGGATGAGCTGGGTGTTGCGCGCGATGCGGGCCGAAAACTCTGTGGGCAGCGCAATGGCCTCGTCGAAGCTGTTGGTGTGCAGGCTCTGTGTGCCGCCGAACACCGCGGCCATGGCCTCCACCGTGGTGCGCACGATGTTGTTGTACGGGTCCTGCTCGGTCAGGCTCCAGCCGCTGGTCTGGCAGTGCGTGCGCAGCATCAGGCTCTTGGGCTTCTTCGCGCCGAAGCCCTTCATGATGCGGCACCACAAGAGCCGCGCCGCGCGCATCTTGGCGATCTCGAGATAGAAATTCATCCCGATCGCCCAGAAGAAGCTCAGGCGGCCGGCGAACTCGTCCACATCGAGGCCACGCGCCACGGCCGTTTTCACGTACTCCTTGCCGTCGGCCAGCGTGAAGGCCAGCTCCAGCGCCTGGTTCGCGCCGGCCTCCTGCATGTGGTAGCCGCTGATGCTGATGGAGTTGAACTTCGGCATGTGGCGTGCCGTGTGTTCGATGATGTCCGCCACGATCCGCATCGAAGGCTCGGGCGGATAGATGTACGTGTTGCGGACCATGAACTCCTTGAGGATGTCGTTCTGGATGGTGCCGCTCAACTGCTCGGGCTTGACGCCCTGCTCCTCGGCCGCCACCACGTAGCCGGCCAGCACCGGCAGCACGGCACCGTTCATCGTCATGCTCACGCTCACCCGGTCGAGCGGGATGCCGTCGAAGAGGATCAGCATGTCCTCGACACTGTCGATGGCCACGCCGGCTTTGCCGACATCGCCCACCACGCGCGGGTGGTCGCTGTCATAGCCGCGGTGGGTGGCCAGGTCGAAGGCCACGCTCACGCCCTGCCCGCCGGCGGCCAGCGCCTGGCGGTAGAAGCGGTTGCTGTCTTCGGCGGTGGAAAAGCCCGCGTACTGGCGGATCGTCCACGGCCGCACCGCGTACATCGTGGCCTGCGGCCCGCGCACATAGGGCTCGAAGCCGGGCAGCGTGTTGGCGTGCGGCAGGCCTTGCACGTCGGCCGCGGTGTACAGGGGCTTGACGACCAGGCCCTCGGGCGTGACCCAGTTCAAGGCCTCGACATCACCACCCGGGGCACTTTTGGCCGCCGCCTTGCGCCAGGCCTCAAGCTCGGCGGCAGCGGGTGTTCCGGGGCGTTGCTCGGCTGAAGACATGCAGGACTCGCTGGCAAAAGACAGAGCCCTGATTATCCATAATTATGAATTGCAGCAGCCTGACGGGTGCCACGCCGGCCCGCTGGCCGCGCCGTGCCGGCCGGCCAGGTTCAGGCCGTCGCGGGCACCGTCGCCGGCCCGGAGGAGTCGACCAGCCGGCGCAAGGGCGCCACGTCCAGCAGCTGCACCAGCGTGCGCTCAGCCGCAGCGTCGGCCGTACTGCCCGACTCCAGCACGCGCACCACAGCGCGCAGCCAGGGCGCCGACTGGCGCAGCGCGGCGGGCACCTCCTGCACGTCGGCGGCCGGGATATCGAGCACCGCGTTGACGTCATCCACCATCAGCCCGAAGCGCGCGCGGCCCGGCTCGGCCGGGTCGGCCAGCACCAGCACGACGCCGTCGCCCTCGCGGGCAGGGTGTTCGGTCCCCAGCAGGCGGCGGGCGCACAGCACCGGCAGCATGGCGCCACCCGCCGACGCCGCGGCCACCAGCCCCACCACCAGCCCGGGGCCGCGCTGCAGGCGGACAAGGCCCTCGGCGCCACAGGCCTCGCGCACCAACTGGCTCGGCAAGGCGTAGCGCGAGGGGCCCACCTGGAAGAGAGCCAGCTCCTGGCAGCCCTCGCGGCTGCCGCTGCGCGACGCCACCTGCAGCACCTGGTCGAACAGCGCGCGCCGGCGGCGCTCCACGCGGCCCAGCCGCAAGAGCACCACCGCGCGCGCGCCGTTGTCATAGCCGTCGTCGCACTTGAACTCGCGGTAGCCACGCGCCAGAGCCACGCCTTGCGCGTGGTGCGAGTCTTCGTGCTCGGCGAGTTCGGCGTTCGGCGCCACAGGCCAGCGGTCGCCGCCGGGCGCGCCGCGGCGCCAGGACGGTTCGGTGCACGCCAGCATGCGGCCCTGCGAGTCGACGAATGCCGCCACGCCTTCGCGGCTGCCCAGCACGTCGGCCAGCATGGCGTTGAACTCGCGCTCGGCATGGAAGACGATCGCGATGCCGCCGACGGCACGGCCGCCCTGCGGGTGCACGATGCGCGCCAGGTACACGTAGGAGGCCTCGCCGTCGCTGAAGCGCGTGGCCTCGTAGCCACTCACGGCATAGCGCTGGCTGTCGCCCAGGGCCAGCGTCTGGCGGCACCATTCGGGATCGATGGGCTGGCCCAGCAGCGTGGCCTCGTCTTCGGGCAGCGAGCTCGCGCGCACGATGCCGGCCTCGTCGAACACCACCAGGCGCCGGTACACGGTGTACAGGGCGTGGATCTCGCGCAGCGTGCGCGCCATCGCCTCGGCCGAGCCTGGCAGCTCCGGCTGCGCCAGGCCTTCGCGCAGCGTCGGCGACAAGGCCCACCATCGGCAGTCGTTGGCACGCTCGTAGAGGTTGCGATCCATCAGTTCAGCCGCCAGGCGGGCGATCTCCTGCGCCTGCCGGCAGGTGCGGGCCAGCGCAGTGCGGTAGAGGTCGTGGATGGCACCGCCGACGCGGTCGCGCATGCGGGCGCCGGCCAGCGTCACCTGGTGCAGCACGGCCTTCAGGGCGATGGTGCCGGCATGGTCGGTGCCGGCGTCGTTGTCCGCCATCAGGCGGCCGTTCCAGACCACGCGCCGCAGGCTGCGGTTGATGGCCTCGACCTCGCCGCGGATGCTGCGCAGCTCGTCGTTGCGCAGCGTCACCGAGGTCTTGGCCTCCGTGCCACGCTGCGAGCGGAAGGCCACCAGCAGCGACACCATGGCCTGCGCATGCCAGCCGGGCCCCGGGTAGCCCTGATAGGGCCGCGCCGGGCAACGCACCGCCAGGTACTCGCGGCCGGCGAAGGTGGTCAGGCGCACGCCGCCGGGCTCCAGCGGGCGCAGGCTGGCGCCGGCAGGCACATGGCTGTCGTCGTTGCTCAGCACCACACGGCCCCGGTCGTCGAGCAGCACGAGGGCGAGGTCCGAACGTGCGCCGGCCATGCCCTCGAAGATGCGCTGCATCTCGTCGGCAAACCGAAAGCGCAGCACCAGCACGCCGGCCGCGCCGCCACGGCCGCTGTCGATGCGGTGCACGTACAGCAAGGTCGGTGCGTCGGCGGCGCCCAGGCTGCTGAGGCCGTAGTGCTCGATGTGGCCACTCTGCGCCAGCGCCTGGCCCACAAAGGGATCGGTGCAGCGCAGGCCCGCCGGCGCGTCCTCGTCCAGGCGCGCCAGCACCTCGCCAGCGGGCGACAGCACGATCACGTCGTCGTAGACGCTGTACTTGACGCGGTACTCGCGCAGCCGCGCCACGAGCGCCGCGCGTTCGCCCGCGCGGGCAGTGGCATCGAGCAGACAGAAGTCGCGCAACACGGCGTCGGTGGCCAGGAAGCCCACATCGGCCGTGCGCTCGAAGAGGTTGCGCACCAGGATGTCGATCGTGCATTGGCCGGCTTCGCCGAGCTCGTCGCCCAGCGCCCCGATGTTCTCGCGCGCCAGCGCGCCCACCAGGCGGCGCTGCAGCGTGTCAAAGCGCAGCCGCGTGGCCGACAGCGTGGGCAGCAGCGACTCCGCCCGCACCGGGCAGCCGATGGCCGAGCTGGCCTCGATCAGGCTCCAGGCCAGCGTCTGCTCGTGCAGCTCTCGCTCTGCCGACAGCACATGGCGCATGTGCGGCAGCAGGTCTTCCACATCGTGTTCGTTCATGGGTGCCTCTGGCAGGGAGAGGTGCGACTCTGCATGCCACGCCCGGGCCCGAGGCGGACCCGAGGCGGACCCGCGGTTGTTGCCGGGCAAGGCTACGGCTCCGTCATCGTTGCAAAGTGCAGAGAAGCGGGACCGGGCGCTGGCATCTCCGCGCTTCGGTGCAGAATAATTATGAATTTCCGCGCTCCTACCCCAGCCCGTCCCGCACCCCGCCGCCGATGACCGCCCCTGCGCCGCTGAGCCCCCGCGCCCTGTACCAGGACGTGGCCGAGCGCCTGCGCCAGCAGATCTTCGCGCGCCAGCTGGAGCCCGGCAGCTGGATCGACGAGCTCAAGCTGTGTGCCGAGCTGGGCATCAGCCGCACGCCGCTGCGCGAGGCGCTCAAGGTGCTGGCCGCCGAAGGCCTGGTGACGATGAAGGTGCGGCGCGGCGCCTACGTCACCGAGGTCTCGCGTGACGACGTGCGGCAGGTCTACCACGTGCTCGCGCTGCTGGAGAGCGACGCCGCCGCGCAGGTGGCCGCGCACGCCGACAACAGCGCCCGCGCCGAGCTGCGTGCGCTGCACGAGCAGCTCGAGCGTCAGCTGCGCGACCGCGACGCCTTCTTCGCTACCAACGAGCGCTTTCACCTGGCGCTGTTGCGGCTGGCGGGCAACCGCTGGGCCGAGCAAGTGGCGCTCGATCTGCGCAAGGTGATGAAGCTCAACCGCCACCACTCGCTGTTCAAGCGCGGCCGGCTGGCCGAGAGCCTGGCCGAGCACCGCGAGCTGATGGCTGCCATCGTGGGGGGCGATGCCGAGGTGGCGGCGCGCCTGATGGGCGAGCATTTCCGCAACGGGCTGGCGGCCGCCGAGCAAGCGAGCTGAGGCCACGCAGCCGCGGGCTGCGTCCTTCAAGCCGCCAGAAGGCGGCGCAGCGCCTGCTCCCTGATGCCGAAGAAGCGCTGCAGCTCGTCGGCCTCGGCCAGCGCGGCAGCGCCTTCAGCCGCCAGCATGCCCGGCTTCTTCACCGCCAGGATCATCTTGTTCTTGCGTGTGTGCTCCAGCGCCACGAACTCGAACACCTGCGTCTCGTAGCCGCTGGCCTGCAGCAGCAGCGCGCGCAGCGTGTCGGTCAGCATCTCGGCCTGCTGCTCGGCGTGGATGCCGTGCTGGAACACGCTCTTCAGGGGCCCCGGGCTCAGGAGCTGCGGGCGCAGCTGCTTGTGGCAACAGGGCGAGCAGACGATCAGCTGCGCGCCCGCTCGGATGCCGCGGTGGATGGCCGCGTCGGTGGCGGTGTCGCAGGCGTGCAGCGCGATCATCACGTCGAAGCGCTCGGGCGCCGCGGCGGCATCGCCCACGTCGCCCTGCACCAGCCGCAGGCCCTGCAGCCCCAGGCCCTGGACGATGCGGTTGCCCTCGGCCACGAGGTCCGCACGCTGCTCGATGCCGCGCACATCGAGCGTCAGGCCCTGGCGCAGCAGCCAGTCGTGCAGCGCAAAGGTCAGGTAGGCGCGGCCGGCGCCGAAGTCGAGCACGCGCAGCGGCGGGGCCTCGGCCGGCGGCTGCAGCAGCGTGGTGCGCGCCAGCGCCTGCGAGACGATCTCGACGAAGCGGTTGATCTGCTTCCACTTGCGGGCCATCGCGGGCACCGGCTGGCCCTCGGGCGTGGTGAGGCCGAGCGCGGCAAGGTAGGGGCGGTCGGCGTCGAGCGGGCGCTGCTTGGCGCGGTCGTGCGCCAGCGTGGGCGCGTCGGCCGCGCCGGTGGTGATCGGCTTCACCGACAAGTGCCCGCTGCCGCGCTTGCCGAAGCGCAGCTCGGCCTCGGTGTCGCTGCCGCTGAAGTGGGCGTGGCGGAAACGCG
>JAIYDH010000234.1 GCA_027487585.1 Rubrivivax sp. | reverse complement strand
TCACCACCACCTCGCGCGGCTCCAGGTGGCGGGTGGCGAAGGCCTCGAGCAGCTGGTCGTGCAGCAGCTCCACCTCGCGCAGCGGACCGTGCGCGGTGTGGAACTGCAGGCTGCGGTCGGTGGCCTGCCAGGGGGTGGCCGCTTCGGCGGCCGGGGTGTGGTCGCGGATGCGGGCTTGCAGCTGCTGCAGCACGTTGTCGCCGGGGCCGCTGTCGAACAGCGCGGTGCGCACGAAGCCGATCTGCTCGGCGCGCGCCTGGCCGTCGTCGTGCGCGTTCAACTGGCGCACGAAGTCGCGGCACTGGCGGCCCCAGGCCTGCAGCAAGGGCGGGCCTTGTTCGGCGTCGTCCGGCTCGTCGACCCAGGCCTGCGCGCAGGGGTCGGGCACGGCCAGCAACACGGGGATGTGGCGGGCCAGCGCGGCCAGCGCCTCCAGCGTGGTGTGCGGCAGGTGCGTGGTGCCAAAGAGCAGCAGCCGCGGCGGCAGGCCCGGCGGCGGCGAGCCCTCGGGCCGCCCGTTCAGTGCCTCGATGAAGCTGGCGTGCAAGGCCGGGCGCGACGAGTGTGCGCTCACATTGGCCCCAGCTTCGCCGCCCAGCTCGGCCAGCAGCGCGCGCCACAACGCCGCCTGCCAGCGCTGGCCCGGCGGCAGCGGCACGGCGCTCGCAGCGGGTGCGCCCGGCGCACGTGCGAGGAGGTCGTGGCCCATGGCCCAGTCGGCCAGCCAGTCGGGCCGGTAGACCTGGTACTGGTCGTAAAGGTCGGCCAGGCGCTGCGCCAGCTCCAGCCGCCGCATCACCGATCCATCGGTGGCCAGAAACCCCGCCAGCGGCGCAAACACCGGCCGCGCGGCCAGCTCGGGCAGCAGGCGCATCAGCCACCAGGTCAGCGGCGCCTTGTCCAGCGGCGAGGCCACCGGCACCGCCGCCTCGCCAAGCACGGCCCGCCAGGCGCGCCACACAAAGCGCGCCGGCAGCTCCATCGTGAACCCCGCCGCCACGCCGTGGCGCGTGGCCATCGCGCCCTTGAGCCACTCGCCCATGCCACTGCTGGGCACGAGCAGCGTCTCTTCATCAAGCGGGCCAAGCGGGTGGCGCGCCAGCCAGTCGAGCGCCACCTCGGCCAGGTCTTCGAGGCGGTTGCCGTGCAGGACGACGAAGCCGGGGCGGAAGGCGTTCGTGTCCCTCATGCGACGCCTGCCGACCGCGTGTGGGCGCTCGCGTTCAGTCGACGATCAGCTTCGACGCACCGGCCTCGATGCGCCCGACCACCGCCGCGGAGTCAAAGCCGTGCTGGCGGAAGCAGCCGAGCACCGCGTCCACCGCTTCGGGCGCGCAGGCCACGAGCAGGCCGCCGCTGGTCTGCGGGTCGGTGAGCAGCGCGCGGTCTTCGGCCGCCAGGCCTTCAGGCAGCACCACGTCGTGCCCATAACCGGCGAAATTGCGGCCCGAGGCACCCGTGACGAAGCCCTGCGCCGCCAGCGCACGCACGCCCTGCAGCAGCGGCACCGAGGCCCAGTCCAGCCGCACGCTGCAGCGCGCGCCACGGGCCATCTCGAGCGCGTGGCCCGCGAGGCCGAAGCCCGTCACGTCGGTCAGCGCGTGCACGCCGTCGATGGCGGCCAGATCGGGCCCCGGCGTGTTGAGCTTGGTCGTCGTAGCGATCATCTGCGCGTAGCCGGCGTCACCGAGCTCGCCCTTCTTCAGCGCCGCGCTCATCACGCCCACGCCCAGCGGCTTGCCCAATACCAGCACGTCGCCGGCGCGGGCGTCGGCGTTGCGCTTCACGCGCTTCGGGTGCACCAGGCCCAAAGCGACGAGGCCGTAGATGGCCTCGACCGAGTCGATGGTGTGGCCGCCGGCAATGGGGATGCCGGCCGTGCGGCACACGCTGGCGCCGCCTTCGAGCACGCGCCCGATGGTGGCGGTGCTCAGCACGTTGATCGGCATGCCCACCAGCGCCAGCGCCAGGATGGGCCGGCCGCCCATCGCATACACGTCGCTGATGGCGTTGGTGGCGGCGATGCGGCCGAAGTCGAAGGGGTCGTCGACGATGGGCATGAAGAAGTCGGTCGTCGCGATCAGCGCCTGCTCGTCGTTGAGCTGGTACACCGCGGCGTCGTCGGCGGTCTCGATGCCCACCAGCAGCTCTTTCGGAATCGACATCGCGGCCGTGCCCTTGAGGATTTCGCTCAGCACGCCGGGGGCGATCTTGCAGCCGCAGCCGCCGCCGTGCGACAGCGAGGTGAGCCGCGGCTCGGCGGGGGCCTGGGGCAGGTGGGGATCGGGGGCGTTCATCGGGTGTCTCCAGGGTCGGCTGGGGGTGTGCCGGCGAGCAGCTCGCCAAGCAGGGCCTGCAGGGCCGCGGCCTCGGCCTGCGGGGTGAAGAGCGGGGCGCAGCGGTCGCCCGCGGCGCGCAAGGCGGGCAGCATAGTCGGGTCGTCACGGCAGCGTTCCAGCAGGGCCGCCAGGGCCGCGTCGTCGCCGGGGGCGAACAGGCCCGGGTGGGCGTCACCCAGCAGGCCGGTGTTGCCGTCGATCGCCGAGGCCAGCACCGCGGTGCCGCTGCGCAGCGCTTCGATCACGGCGTGCGCGCCGCCCTCCATGCGGCTGGGGTGCACCAGCACGTGCGCCTGCTGGATGCGGGCGCGCGTGGCGCCATGAGCCAGCCCGCCGAGCCATCGAAAGCGCGGGTGCGTGGCGGCCAGGGCCTGCGCCGAGGGGCCGAGTTCGGCGTCGAGCGCGGCGCCGATGTGGTCGAAGTGCAGGTCGCGCCGGCCCTGCAGGCGCTCGGCGGCGCGCCAGTAGCAGCGCGGGTCCTTCTCGTCGCGCAGATGGCCCACCATCAGCGCCCGCAGCCGGTGGGGCGACTTCGCCAGTGCCTGGCGCGCGCTGCAGCTCTGCAGCACCACGCGGGCCCGGGGCTGCAGTGCGGCGGGCAAGGCCCGCGCGCCGTGGGCATTGAGCACCACCAGCCTGTCGGCCCAGGCCAGCGAGCGCTGCGCATCGGCGTCGAAGCCGATGTCGCGGTACAGATCGGTGCCGGTCAGCACCACGACCAGCGGGCGCTGCGGCTGCTGTTCGCGCCAGGTGCGAATCGACTCCGCCGAGCGGCGTGCATGCAGCGCCACCAGGGCATCGGCCCGGGCGCACATCGCGGCATCGGCGCGGTCGGTCAGCGTCACGCGATAAGCTGGCGTCAGCAGGCGAGCCCAGCGCTGCGCCGTCTGCCAGTTGCCGTTGTTGGCCGAGGCCAGGGCCGGCGTGACGAGGACGATCTCCCGACGATGCATGCGATGACGCTACCAGACGAGGCCTGGCAGGCCCGCCATGGCGACCCCGCCGCCTTGGCGGCCCAGCTCCGCGCCAGCCGCGCCGACACCTTGGCCAGCTTCGCGCGCTTCGAGCAGGCCCTGCCCGGGCTGCGCGTGCCCCAGCGCAGCGAGCTCAACCTGCCACTGTGGGAGCTGGGCCACATCGGCTGGTTCCAGGGCTGGTGGACGACGCGCTTCCC
>JAIYDH010000304.1 GCA_027487585.1 Rubrivivax sp. | reverse complement strand
TCGAGGCCTTCGAGAAGGGCATCGAGCCGCTGATCCCGGCCGCGCTGCGCCGCACCAGCGCCTTCCTCACGCACCCGGTGTTCAACACACACCACTCCGAGACGCAGATGCTGCGCTACATCCGCAGCCTGAGCGACAAGGACCTGGCGCTCGACCGCAGCATGATCCCGCTCGGCTCGTGCACGATGAAGCTCAACGCCACGAGCGAGATGATCCCGGTGACCTGGCGCGAGTTCGCGGGCGTGCACCCTTTTGCACCGGCCGACCAGCTGGCGGGTTATGCCGAGCTCGACGCACAGCTGCGCAGCTGGCTCACGCAGGCCACGGGCTATGCGGGCATCAGCCTGCAGCCCAACGCCGGGAGTCAGGGTGAGTATGCGGGCCTCTTGGCCATCCGCGGCTGGCAGCGCGCGCGTGGCCAGGGCCATCGGCATGTGTGTCTGATCCCCGAAAGCGCGCACGGCACCAACCCCGCGAGCGCGCAGATGGTGGGCATGAGCGTGGTGGTGGTGAAGTGCGACGCCACCGGCAACGTCGACCTCGCCGACCTCACCGCCAAGTGTGAGAAGCACACCAGCGACCTGGCCGCGGTGATGATCACCTACCCCAGCACCTACGGCGTGTTCGATCCGCAGGTGAAGGAGCTGTGCGCCACGGTGCACGCCCACGGCGGGCGTGTGTACGTGGACGGCGCGAACATGAACGCGCTGGTGGGCGTGGCCGCGCCGGGCGAGTTCGGCGGCGACGTGAGCCACCTCAACCTGCACAAGACCTTCTGCATCCCGCACGGCGGCGGCGGGCCGGGCGTGGGGCCGGTGTGCGTGGTCGAGGACCTCGTGCCCTTCCTGCCCGGCCATGCCACGGCCACGGGCGTGAAGACGCCGGTGGGCGCGGTGAGCGCCGCACCGCTGGGCAACGCGGCCGTGCTGCCCATCAGCTGGATGTACGTGCGCATGATGGGCGCCGAGGGCCTGACCCACGCCACCGAGACGGCCATCCTCTCGGCCAACTACGTGGCGGCGCGCCTGGCCGACCACTACGAGATCCACTTCAGCGGCGGCGTGCCCGGCCTCAAGGGCGGCGGCGTGGCACACGAGTGCATCCTCGATGTGCGCCCGCTGGCCAAGACCACCGGCGTGGGCGCCGAAGACGTGGCCAAGCGGCTCATCGACTACGGCTTCCACGCGCCGACGCTGAGCTTTCCGGTGGCGGGCACGCTCATGGTGGAGCCCACCGAGAGCGAGCCGCTGGCGGAACTGGACCGCTTCTGCGACGCGATGATCGCCATCCGCGGCGAGATTGCGAAGGTGGAGCGCGGCGAGTGGCCGCAGGACGACAACCCGCTGAAGCACGCGCCGCACACGGCGGCCAGCCTCATTGCCGGTGAGTGGACCCACGCGTACCCGCGCGAGGTGGCCGCCTACCCGGTGCCGGGCCTGAAGCGGCAGAAGTACTGGTCTCCGGTGGGCCGCGTGGACAACGTACACGGCGACCGCAACCTGTTCTGCAGCTGCGTGCCGATGAGCGAGTACGGCGAGGGCTGAACGGCCGGGGCCCCGGCCCGCATCATCTGCCCAAGGCGATGCGCGCGAACTGAGGTGATGCCCAGCCCGCGCGCGCTGCCGTCAGGAGTCAGCGGTGAAACCGATGGTCTTGACCAGAGGACCCCAGCGATCGGTGTCGCGCTTGAGCAAGGCAGCCAGTTCCGTGGGGGACGATGGCGCAGGCACCAGCCCCATCTGCCCCAGGCCGGCGATCACATCGGGCATCGCCAGCGCGGCGCGGACGGCTGCGTTGAGGCGGTTGACGATGTCCATCGGCGTCTTGCTCGGGACAAAGATGCCGAACCACTCATCCAGCACCAGGTCGCGAAAGCCCTGTTCTGCAAAGGTGGGCACGTTGGGCGTGAAGCGGCTGCGTGTGGTGCCCGATGTGGCCAGGATGCGCACCTTGCCGGTGGCCAGGTGGGGCAGGAACTCGCCCACCGGCCCGCACACCGAAGGCACCTGGCCGCCGAGCATGTCCAGGATGGCCGGCTGTGTGCCGCGGTACGGGATGTGACGCAGCGGCACGCCACCCGCGCGGCCATAGAGTTCGCCCAGGAAGTGCGGGCCGGAGCCGGCAGCCGGTGAACCAAAGGCCTGCCCCGCCGGGTTGGCCTTGGCCCAGGCGACAAACTCGGCAGGGGTCTTCACGGACTCGGGCACCGCAGGGCCCACGGCAATGGCGTAGTCGAACTGCACCGCTTGCGAAACCGGCTGGAAGTCAGCCACCGGGTCATATTGCAGCTTCTTGTAGGTATGCGGGTAGATGCCCAGCATCGACATCGGGGTGACGATCATGGTGCTGCCATCGGCCGGCGCGGTCTTCAGGGCGTTGAGCGCGATCTGACCACCTGCGCCAGTGCGGTTTTCAACCTGCACGGTCTTTGCGTATGGGCCTTGAAGCTTTTCGGCGATGCGTCGGGCCGTCACATCGGTGGTGCCGCCGGGCGCAAATCCGGCGTAGATGACCGCGCGTTCCAGCTGCGCAGCGGCCTGCGCCTGCGCAAAGGCGCGGCCAGACAGAAGGGCCGAAACAGGCGCGGCAGCAGCCAGGCCCAGCAGGTGACGACGGTGTTTGAGCATGCGAGTCTCCGTTGGATAGTGGTGTTGTGGGGTGCGGGTGGCGGTGGCAGTCTGTGCCCATGGCCCGCCTGAGTTTGGCTACCGTTGACCAGTGATTAGCCAGCAGTCAAGGCGACGCTGCACACCGCCGCTGCAGTCAAGCGCCGTTCACCATACAGCGCTTGGACAGCAGTGTCGCGATACGCCCCGGCGCCCATACGGCCAATTGGACCAGTCGAACTCTAGCCCTCGAACACCGCGTTGAGTACCCGGGTTGGAGCGGATCGAGGGGAAGCGTGATCACACGGCCGCCGTGAGCGGCGCTTGGCGGCCGGGAACTGACCGCCTCCGCGGGCCTTACTTCAAGTGCTCGGCGAGAAACCTCTCCATGCGCCGGGCAAAGTCGGCTCTGGTTTGCGGCAGCCGCCAGGAGTGGCCCTCGTCGGGGTAGACCACCCACAGCGGGTCACGCCCGGCCTTTTGCAGAGCGTCGCGCAGCCGCTTGCCATGGGCCAGGGGCACACGCTGATCGGCTTCGCCAAAGGCCAGCAGCAAGGGGGCGAGGATCCGGTCGGCCTGGGCCACAGGCGACACGCTGGTCAGCATGTCCGCATCGGCCTTGGCGTCACCGACCATCTGCGGCAACGAGTAGCGACGACCCGACCTGCTGATGTCGTCGCTGATCCACCAAGACCCTTCAAGGTAGAGAAAGGGATCGGTCACAGCCACCCAGGCGACACCGCAGCGGTACAGCTCCGGGTGGCGTACCAGGCCCATCAAGGTGGAGTAGCCGCCATAGCTGGCGCCAGCGATGCACACCCGCTTGTCGGCCAGGCCCTGCGCTTGGGCCCAGAGCACGGCATCGGCCACGTCGTCCTGCATGGCGCGGCCCCACTGCTTCCACCCGGCTTCGAAGTGCGCCTGACCGTAGCCCTGGCTGCCTCTGAATTCCGGACTGATGACCAGATAGCCGCGCGAGGCCAGGTACTGCTCCGTCTCGCTCCACTCCCAGCGGCCCCCGCGAACCCAGGGCCCGCCGTGCACCAGCACCACAGCCGGGCCTGGGCGCCCAGCTTGGCGACCGATGGGCAGGGTCAACCACACGGGCAGATCACGTCCATCACGCGCCTTGATGCGCTGGAAGTCGACGGTGGCCATCAGCCGCGGGTCGATGCCCGCATTGACCTGGGCCACGCCGAGCCACCGCTGGTCGGCCGCCGTGTAAACCCAGAGCTGACCAGGGTGCCGGTCGGAGAACTGGCGCACCAGCGCCACCATGTTCGGTTCACCACAGCGCCGGCAGCTGATGCGGTTGACAGTGCCCGACAAGCGCTCGTCCACCAGCGCCTGGAAGGCCTTCATCTTCGGGTCGAACCACACCGTCTGCTCTGCGTCGGTCACGACGCGCACGCCGGCCGCGGAACCACCTCGCCTGGTGAGGAGAACCGTGCCGCTGTAGTCGAAACCGGGCGTGGATATCCAGGCGGCCTGTGCGGGCTCGCGGCGATCGAAGTCGTACTGGACCAGCTCGCCATAGCCCTGCGGGCCCCGGCGCTGCGTCACGTACAGGTTGCCGGCGTCGTCCACATGGTGGGGGCTGAAGGGGGCACGCAACGAGTCCGCCTGGTTCAGCAGTTGCCATTCCGTCTGGCCAGGGCCACGCCAGTGGATCAGTTGCTGCCCTTGCCGCCGCGCGACGGCAACGCGGGCCTCACCGGCACTGTCAAAGAGCCAGCCCACGGTACCGCGCGGCGCATCCAGGTCCATCAGGCGCGCTCGGCCGGTGCGGGTGTTCAGCCGCAGTGGCAACACCTCGCTGATGTCGTTGTGGACGTCGAAGATCAACCTCCCGACAACGACCTCGTCGGCTTCAACACCAAACTCGGGCAGCGGCACCTTCAGCAGCACGTGGTTGTAGGGCAAGACTTCGCGCGTGAAGCGTCCATCCACGACCATGGGCTCCGAACCGCGCGCCACCAGCTGGCGCAGGTTCTTGCCGTCGGCATCGACGCCATACAGACCGGGCGCCGAGCGGCGGTCTTCGCCGCTGCCAGACTCGAGATCGGCCACGCTGAAGATCAGGCGGTTGTTGTTGACCCAACTGAACTCCACCACATCGACGTCGATGAAGTGGGCCACTCGAACCGCCTTGCCGCCAGGCGCCAGGTCGACGACCGCCAACGCCACTCGCTTGACGCCTGCCGCCGTGGTGAGCGCCAGTTGAGTTCCCGAAGGTGACAACTGCGCATCAAGCACGTCCCGGTTCTTGAAGAAGGCCTCGGCGGGCACCTTCGCGGCGGCGGCTGCTGCAACTGCAGCGGGCGACCGGTCCACCACCGGCGTTTGGGCCCAAGCTGCCGAGCAAAGCAGACCCACGATCACACCGAGGCCGTTGCGCAAGCGAAGACTTAGCATCATTGTCGTTAGCCCCTTACTCGTTGGCCTCTGTGTTGTTAGCCCCTTTTTCGGCCGCGTGCTAACGGCGCAGATTGTGCCCAACACGCCAAAGCCCGCACGCCGGCCATGTGGAGCCGCAGAGCCGCCCCGGTGCCGTGTTCAGTCCATGAATGGCGTCAGGTCGATCGCCGAGCGGCCCTGGAGCACCCGCTCGGCCAGAGCCTCGCCCAGGGCGGCGGAGTGCTTGAAGCCGTGGCCTGAACAGGCCGACACCCACCTCAGGCCGGGCATCGTCTCGCCGATGCGGAAGCGCCCATCGGCTGCCATGGTGTACAGGCAGACCGAGCCGCGCAGCGCCTGGCTGCTCAGGCCGGACAGGCGCGGTCGCACGAGGCGCTCGACCAGCGCCGCCGTCTCTGCTGCGGACACGTCTCGCGTTACGGTTTCGGGCGTGGTGTCGTGCTCGAACTGCTCGGTGCCGACCTTCACGCCGCCCGAGCCGTCGACGAGTGGCATGCCGTAGAAGGTGTCTTCGTAGCGCTCGCCGCGCGTCACGATGAAGGTGGGGCAGCGGCCGGCTTCGAAGTCGGCCTCGTGGCCGGGTTCGGGCTTCAGCCAATGCAGCACCTGCCGCAGCACGCGCAGCTCTCGCGCCCAAGGCAGCCCGTGCGCCGCTGCCAGGCCTGGCAGCCAGGCGCCCGCCGTCACCAGCACCTGGGCCGCGTGGTGGGTGCCGCGCGCCGTGGTCACGCGCCAGGCGCCGCCTTCACGCTCGACGGCCTGCACCGGCTCGTCGGTGAGCAGTTGCGCGCCGGCGCGCCGCGCCATCGCCAGTTGTGCGGCTATGCAGCGCTCGGGATAGACCACGCCACCACCCGGCTCGAAGCAGCCGGCTTCGCCATCGTCGATGTGGAACTGCGGCCAGCGCCGGCGCAGCTCGGTCGCGGTGAGTGCCTCGTGCGGCACGCTGCAGACCTGCGCCACGGCGCGTGTGCGGGCCACGAAGGCGGTGTTTGAGCCGGCCGGGCCGATCACCAGCACGCCGGTGCGCGTCATCAGCGGGCCTTCGAAGGGCAGCGTCGGGTCGCCGGCCAACGCGGCCTCGAGCTCGCGCCAGATGGCGTGCGAGCGCCGCACCAACGGTGCGTAGGCCTCGCCCTCGCCCACCGCCTCGCGGGTGACGCGGGTCAGCCCGTGGCTGGAGCCACGGTCGTGCGGCGGCGCATGCCGGTCGATGCCTAGCACGCGGGCGCCGCGACGCGCCAGCTGCCAAGCCGCGGCACTGCCCATGGCTCCCAGGCCCACGACGATGACATCGGCTTGCATGCCGCAAGTGTGCCGCTTTCGAGCCGGCCTCCCGCCCGCTTGCTGCCAGGCGCCCGCCGGGGGCGCATACCATTACCCCTGTTCGGGCTGCGTGTTTGTGGCGCCGCCCACCCCTCATCCTCAACTGCCTTCTTCGAGCACGCCATGGCCACTGTCCAGCAATGCCTCCAGTCCAAGCCCTCTCGCCTCGTGTCCGTGCGCTCCAGCGACGTCGTCGTCCAGGCACTGCAGCTGATGCGCGACAACCGCGTGCGTGCCGTGCTGGTGGTCGATGACAACCAGCTGGTGGGCATCGTGACGCAGGGCGACTGCGCCATCAAGGTGCTGTTGCCCGGCAAGGACGCCAAGGCCACGCTCGTCAGCGAGGTGATGACCCGCGACCCGATGACCGTGCGGCCGGCCGATCCCCTCGAAGCCTGCATGGGCCTGATGGCCAACCGCGGCTTCCGTCACCTGCCGGTGCTCGACGCCGGCAAGCTCGTCGGCGTCGTCTCGGTGGGCGACGTGGTCAAGGACCAGGTGCGCCACATGGGCGAGCAGATCGGCTTCCTCGAGACCTACATCAAGGGCCACGGCGCCTGACGGCGCCCGAGCGTCACACCGTCACCCGCACCGCGCCATGGCTGTCTCCGTCTTCGACCTGTTCAAGATCGGCATCGGCCCGAGCAGCAGCCACACCGTGGGGCCGATGCGCGCGGCGCGCCTGTTCATGCGCCACCTGCAGCACGCAGCGCTGCTGACCGCCACGGCGCGCGTGCGCACGCAGCTATACGGCAGCCTCGGCCTCACCGGCCGCGGGCACGGCAGCGACAAGGCCGTGCTGCTGGGCCTGGAGGGGCACGAGCCCGACACGGTGGATGTAGACGCCGTGCCGGCGCTGCTGCAGGCCATCCGCACGCAGGCCCGGTTGCAGCTGGGCGGCACGCACGCGGTGCCCTTTGCCGAGAAGGACGACCTGCGCTTCCACCGCCGCGAGACCTTGCCCTTCCACGCCAACGGCATGCGCTTCGAGGCCTTCGATGCCGCGGGCGCGCTGCTCGCCGACAAGGTGTACTACTCGGTCGGCGGCGGCTTCGTCGTCAGCGACGAGGTCGCGGCCGACGGCTCGCGGCAGAAAGTGATCGCGCCCGATGCCACCGTGCTGCCGCACCCGTTCCGCAGCGGTGCCGAACTGCTGCAGCGCTGCGCCGAGCTGCGCTGCGGCTTCGCCGAAGTGATGCGCCGCAATGAACGCCACTGGCGAAACGACGCCGACATCGACGCCGGCCTCGACCGCATCTGGGCCGTGATGCAGGCCTGCGTGAAGCGCGGCATTGCCACCGAAGGTGTGTTGCCCGGGGGCTTCCAAGTGCGGCGGCGCGCGGCCAAGCTGCACCACGACCTCACCGCGCACCCCGAACACGCGCTCACCGACCCGCTGCAGGTTCTCGACTGGGTGAACCTGTACGCGCTGGCCGTGAACGAAGAAAACGCCGCCGGCGGCCGCGTGGTCACGGCGCCCACCAACGGCGCCGCTGGCATCGTGCCGGCGGTGCTGCACTACTACGCGCGCTTTGTCAGCGGCGCGTCGGCCGCGGGCGTGCGTGACTTCCTGCTCACCGCCGCGGCCATCGGCATCCTCTACAAGGAAAACGCCAGCATCAGCGGCGCCGAGGTCGGCTGCCAGGGCGAGGTGGGCGTGGCCTGCAGCATGGCCGCCGGCGCGCTGTGCGCGGTGCTTGGCGGCACGCCCGAGCAGGTGGAGAACGCGGCCGAGATCGGCATGGAGCACCACCTGGGCCTCACCTGTGATCCCGTCGGCGGCCTGGTGCAGATCCCGTGCATCGAGCGCAACGCCATCGCCTCGGTGAAATCCATCAACGCCGCGCGCATGGCGTTGCGGGGCGACGGCACGCACCACGTCAGCCTCGACCAGGTGATCAAGACCATGCGCGAAACCGGCGCCGACATGCTGACCAAGTACAAGGAAACCGCCCGTGGCGGGCTGGCGGTGAACATCGTCGAGTGCTGAGCGGCCGTCTGGGCCAGTCCGGCTCAAGCCGGCGGCGGAGCGGCCGATATCCGACGAGATGCTTGCCGATACCCCGCCCAACCTGCTGCCACCAACCCGCCTCCGCGCCTGGCGTGGCTGGCGTATGGCATTGCTGGGCTTGATCGGCACACTGGCCCTGGTGCTGCCGTTGACCCAGGTGCTGCGCTTCCAGGTCGAGGCCCTGATCGAGGACCGCAGCGAGCGTGCCCGGCTCGACCCGCTGGCCGACGCCGTGGCCGTGCAACGCGGACTCATCGGCCACGACGAGGTGGCCACACGCGTGCTGCAGGGCCGCACGGCGCTGGAGGCCGAACGCCGCTTTCGCCAAGCCGAAGTCGACTATCACCTCTTCACCCTCCAGGTCAGCTTGCAGGCGGGTGCGTGGCACCCCGCCTGGCGCGAGGCGAAGGCCATGCAGGCCGACTGGAAGCTGCTCGCCGGCCACATCGCAAACGGGCGCATTGACGCCGAGGCCAGTCGGCGCGGGCATCGCCTGCTGCAAGAGCAAGCCGTGCAGGTGATGGACTTTGTGCACGCGCTGCTGGTTGTGCCCGTCGGGCGCGCCGACTCCGCTGACTGGCAGGCCCGCATCGACGCGCGCCGCAGCGAGCTCGATGGCCGTATCGCCCGTGCCGAGTCGACGCTGGCGCTGCTCGGGCTGGTCTCGCTGGCCTCGCTGGCGCTGCTGGTCGGTGCTGCCGCGCTGCTGCGGGCGCAGCGACGCGGCGCCGCAGCAGCGCGGGCCGCGCAGCCCGCGGCCAACGGCACCCGCCGCAGCCCGGGCCGCCGGCTCGGCGACCGCCCCGCACGAGCCACCCCGGCTGAGCTGACGACGGCGAGCCTCGACTCCGCGCGCCGCGCCTTGGAAGACGAACGAACCTGAACCGGCCGCGCACGGGGCGCACTGAATTCCGAGGCGGTGCCGCCGATAAACCCGCGAAGCGCAGGATGGCTGCGTCATCAAGCGGAGACACGACATGAGCCCACTGTGGCGAACCTTCATGAGCCCCGGCGTCCAGCTGATGCGGCGGCTGCGCCTGCCCTTCAAGGTGGGGCTGATCGGGCTGATGCTGTTCGTGCCGATGGTGGCGCTGCTGGTGGCGCTGTTCCAGCAGGGCCTGGATGATCGCCGCAGCACCTTGTCCGAACACGAAGGCGCACTGGTCGTGCGCCAGTTGCTGCTCACCGTGGCCGAGCTGCAGTCCACGCGCGACTTGAACCATCGCGTGCTCAATGGCGACACCGCCGCCACCGCGCCCCGCGATGCGGCGCGCGAACGCCTGCGCCAGCGCCTGAAAGAGGTGGATGCCACGCTGGCGTCCCACTCCCAGGTGCTTCTTGACGGCTCATGGCTGCCGGTGCGCCAAGCGCTTGACGCCCTCGCTCAGGGCCGCCACGACCCGGCGCGCAACACGGCCTTTGCCCAACACACGCTGCAGGTCGACGCGATGCGCGAGCTGGTGCTGGCGGCCGCCGAAAGATCGGGCCTGCTGCTCGACCCCGAGGCGCACAGCTACTTCCTGATGGACGTGACCGTCGAGCGGCTGCTGCCCTGGACCGAAACGCTCGGCCTGGTGCGCGGCGAAGGCGCCGGCCTGCTGGCCCGTGGCGATGCCAGCTCGGCCGAGCGCGCGCGCGTGCTCGGCCGCGTCGAGCAGCTGCGCCGCCAGCTCGCCGATGTGCAGTGGCGCACCGGTGCGCTGGAGCGCGCCGGCGAGCCCAGGTCCGACGCTCACGCCCAAGCCGCCGCGCTGAGCCGCGCCTTTGCCGAACATGCCGCCAAGCTCTTCTCTGCCGAGATGCTGGACGGCGATCCGAAGGCCTTCTTCGACCAGGGCTCGCTGGCCATCGGTGCCGTGGCGACCTACGGCAACGAGGTGCAAGGCAACCTGGCCGCGGCGCTGCTGGCACGGGCCGAGAAACAGACGCTGATGCTCGGCCTGGAAGGCGCTCTGTCGCTCGCTGGCGTGTTGCTGCTGGCCTACTTCGCCACGGCGTTCTACGTCAGCTTCATGGGCGCCGTGACGCGCCTGAGCCAGGGCATGACGGCGGTGGCCGACGGTGATCTGTCGCACAGGTTCGACATCCAGGGCCGCGACGAGATGGCGCACATCGGCCAGATCGTCGAGCGCATGTCCGAACGCCTGAGCACGATGGTGGCCGAGATCCGGAGCAGCGCCGTGCGCGTGTCCGACACCGGCCAGCAGCTGGCCGGTGGCAGCGCGGCGCTGGCCGAGCGCACCGAGGAGCAGGCCTCCAGCCTGCGACAGTTTGTCGGCACCGTCGGCCAACTCAGCACGGCCGTGGCCGGCAACGCTGCCGAAGTGACCGAGCTCGACGCCGTCACCGCCCAGGTGCACACGCAGGCGGCCGAGGGCAACCAAGCCATGCAGCAGACCGTGGGCGCGCTCGATGCGCTGCAGACCAGCTCGGCCCGCATGAGCGAGATCATCGGCGTCATCGACGGCATCGCGTTCCAGACCAACATCCTGGCGCTGAATGCGGCGGTCGAGGCCGCGCGTGCGGGCGAGGCCGGGCGCGGCTTTGCCGTCGTCGCCTCGGAAGTGCGCTCGCTGGCGCAGCGCAGCAGCTCGGCGGCTGGCGAGATACGCGGCCTCATCGCCCGTTCGCGCGAGGAGGTCGACACCACGGTGCAACGGGTGCAGCACACGGGCTCGGCCCTGCAGGCGGTGGTGGGCAGCGTGGGCCAGGTGTCGGAGAAGCTGCGGGCCATCGCCCGCAGCAGCAACGAGCAGAGCCAGGGCCTGCGCGAGATGGCCTCGGCCGTGGGCAACCTCGACGAGATCACGCGGCAGAACGCGGCGCTCGTCGACGAGTCGCGCGCCAGCTCGGCCGCGCTCGTCGACCGCGCGGCGGCCCTGTCGCAGGCCGTCGGCTCGATCAAGCTGCGCCAGGGCAGTGCCGACGAGGCGCGCGCGCTGGTGGCGCGGGCGCTGCAGCTGGTGCAGCAGAACGGCCGCAGCGGCGCCCTCGAGCCGCTGCACAGCGCCGCGGCCGGCTTTGTCGACCGCGACCTCTACATCTTCTTCGTCGACGACCAGGGCCGCTACGTCCTGCACGGTGCCAAGCCCGCGATGGAAGGCAGGCGTGTGCACGACGTGCCGGGGATCGACGGCGACCGCTTCGTGCGCGACGCCTTCGCCGCCGCAGCCGCGGGCGGAGGCTGGATCGACTACGCCATCGTCAACCCGGTCTCCGGGCAGGTGCAGGCCAAGGCCTCGTGGGTGCAACAGCTCGACGACGGGCTCGTCATCGGCTGCGGCATCTACCGCGACAAGGCGGCGGCGGCCTCAAGCCCAACGGCTGCCGCCACCGCCGCAAGCGCCACCCCTCAGTCCCGGTCGGCGGGCATCGGCAAGGCACCATCACCTGCCAGGCGGGCCGCCGTTGCGGCCTGACCAGCGCGCGAGCGCCGGTCGCGCGCCAGGTAGCTGTACAGCACCGGCACCACCACGAGCGTGAGGAGGGTGGAGGTGATGACGCCGCCAATGATGGCGCGGCCCATCGGCGCCTGGATCTCGCCGCCGTCGTTGAGCGCCAGGGCCAGCGGCAGCATGCCGAAGACCATGGCCATCGTCGTCATGATGATCGGTCGCATGCGAATGAGCCCGGCCTGCAGCAGCGCCTCGGCCATGGTGGCGCCGGCCTTGCGCGCGTGGTTGGCGAAGTCGACCAGCAGGATGGCGTTTTTCGTCACCAGGCCCATCAGCATGACCAGGCCAATCATGCTGAAGACGTTGAGCGTGCTGTTCCAGAACAGCAACGCCAGCATCACGCCGATCAGCGCCAAGGGCAGACTGGCCATGATGGCGATGGGCTGCAGGAAGCTGCCGAACTGGCTGGCCAGCACGATGTAGATGAAGATCACCGCCAGACCCATGGCCGCCAGGAGGCCGCTGAAGGCATCGGCCTGCTCCTGCATCTGGCCGCCGACGTCGAAGCTGAAGCCCGGTGGCAGGTTGGTCTCCTTGATGAGCTTCTGCACGTCGTCGCCCACCTCGCCGGGGCTGCGGTCCTTGACGCCGGCGAACACGCCCTCGCGGCGTTGCAGGTTCTGGCGGCGAATGTTCTGCGGGTTGAACACGGCCACGATGTCGGCCACGCTGTCCAGCGTGATGGGTGTGCCATTCGCAGCAAAGGCCACCGGCAGCCCGCGCAGCTGCTCGATGCGCTCGCGCTTCTCTTCGGGCAGGCGCAGCGTCACGTCGACCTGGTCGCCTTCGGGCGTGGTCCAGGTGGTGGCAGCGTCGCCCGTCACGTAGGCCCGCAGGCTGTTCGACACCTGCTGCGGCGTCAGGCCCAGCTCGCGCACGGCGTCGGGTTTCAGGCGCACGGCGTAGGCGGGCATGCCGGCCTGCACGGTGGTTTCCACGTCCACTGCACCCGGGATCTTCTTCACCTTCTCGGCGAACTCGGTGGCGATCTTCGCCAGGCCCTCGGGATCGTTCCCCAGAATGGCAACGTAGATCGGCCGGTTCCAACCGACGCTGATGTCGGTGCCCGGAATGCTCGACACCGCCGCACGCATGGCGTCCTCGAGCTCCTTCTGCGAGCGCTTGCGCTCCTTGCGGTCGACGAGGCGGATGTTGATCCACGCCTGGTTGCGCTGCCCCGGGCCGCCGACCCAGGTGCTGACGTGCTGCACCTCGGGGAAGGTCTGCACGATGGCCTCGAGCTGCCGCACCTTGGCATCGGTGCGCTCCAGGCTCGCGCCCACGGGCATCTTCACGGCCAGTTGCGTGAAGCCCTGGTCGGTTTGTGGCACGAACTCGCTGCCCACCAGCGGCGCCAGACCCAGCGCGATGACGAAGCTGGCCACGCCACCGGCCATCACCACGCCGCGCGGCGTGATGGTGGCCACCCGCAGCCGGCGCGGGCCGGTGGCCAGACGCGTCGAGTCCGCCGCGAAGCCGCGGTTGTAGGCCGGCAGCAACCACAGGCGCCAGCGGCGGGCGCTGAAGATCCAGCGGATGGCGCGCTCGTAGGCGGCGTGCAGCCAGTCCATGCAGCGGTCGGTGGCGCGGATGGCATGGCCCAGCACCGGCACGCGCTGCAGCCGCGAACTCGGCGGGTCGTGCCACACGCTGGAGAGCATCGGGTCGAGCGTGAAGCTCACGAACAGGCTCACCAGCACGGCCACCACGACGGTGATGCCGAACGGGTAGAAGAACTTGCCGATGATGCCGCCCATGAAGGCTACCGGCGCGAACACCGCGACGATGGCAAAGGTGGTGGCCATCACCGCCAGGCCGATCTCCTCGGTGCCTTCGCGCGCCGCGGTGATGTGGTCCTTGCCCATGTGCACGTGGCGCACGATGTTCTCGCGCACGACGATGGCGTCGTCGATGAGCAGGCCGATGCACAGGCTCAGCGCCATCATCGTCATGAAGTTCAGCGTGAAGCCGAAGAAGTACACGGCGATGAAGCTCGAGATCACCGCGATCGGCAGCGTCAGCCCCGTGATGATGGTGCTGCGCCAGCTGTGCAGGAACAGGAAGACGATGGCCACCGTCAGCAGCGCGCCCTCGATCAGCGTGTGCTTCAGGCCGTCGAGGCTGCCTTTCACCCAATCGGAGCTGGCGTTGATGAGGCGCAACTCCACGTCGGGCGGCATCGTCTTCTTCAGCTCCTCCATCGCGGCCTTCACGGCGTCGCCGGTGGCCACGATGTTGGCGTCCTGCTGCTTGAAGACGTTGAAGTTGATGGCCTGCTGGCCGTTGACGCGCGCCAGCGAGTCGGGCTCCTTCTCGCGCTCCACCAGCGTGCCCAGATCTGACAGGCGCAGCGCCAGGCCGTTGCGGTGGGCCACCACCACGTCGGCGAAGCGGCGCGGGTCCTTGATGCGGCCTTCCACGCGCAAGAGCGCGTCCTGCGTGTTATCGGACACCAGGCCCACGGGCTGGTCGGCGTTGGCTTCGCGCAGGGCCTGGGCAATCTGCGCCGGTGTCACGCCGTAGGCGCGCAAGCGCGTCGGGTCGAGGTCGATGCGCACCTCGCGCTCTGTCAGGCCGTTCACGTCGACGCGCGCCACGCCCGGCACACGCTGCAGGCGCTTGGTGATCTGGTTCTCGCCGATGATGCTCAGCTCGCGCTGGCTGCGGCTCGGGCTCAGCAGCGCCATCTGCACCACGGGCTCGCTGTTGTCGTTGTTCCAGCGCGCCATCTGCAGTGGCTTCACGTCACGCGGGAAGGCGGCCTGCACGGCGGCGACGCGGTCGCGCACGTCCTGCAGCGCGCGGTCCATGTCGGCATCGAGGTTGAACTCGGCCGAGAGGTCGCCGCGGCCCTCGAAGGCGCGCGAGGTGATGCGCTTGACGCCGGCCACGCTGTTGATGGCTTCTTCCAGCGGCTTGAGCACCTCGCGCTCGATGGCCTCGGGCGTGGCGCCCGGGTACTCCACCTGGGCCCAGATGCCGGGCAGCGAGATGTCGGGCATCTGCTCCACCCCAAGGCGGCTGTAGCTGAAGATGCCCAGCACGCAGAGGGCCACCATCACCATGGCGGCGAACACGGGGTTGTTGATCGAGACTCGGGTGATCCACATCGCGGCGGCTCCTGGCTTGGGCTCGCGCTCAGCGCGTGATCGGTGTGGACGCGGCGGCGCTGGCCACCGGCGCGGACTTGGCCGCCACCACCGTGGCCTTGGCCCCTTCGCGCAGGTTGTCGAAGCGCGCCGCCAGCACCTGGCTGGCCGGGGTCAGGCCCTGCAGCACCTCGACACGGCCCTGCCGCTCGTCGCGCCGGCCTACCGTGATGGCGCGCCGCACGAGCTGCCCGCCCTCGATGAGCCAGACGTGGTCCTGCCCGCTGAGGGTGCCCACCGCGTTGGCGGGCAGCGTCAGCCGGTCGGTGTCGTCGGCCAGCTCGGCGCGCACCAGGGCGTACTGGCCGGCGCGCAGCAGCTCTTTCGGGTTGGCCAGCTCGATGGTCACGCCGATCGAGCGCGTGCCCGGCTCGGCCGCCGGTGCGATGCGCGCCACGCGGCCGGCCACGGGTTGATCCACACCCTCCACCCGCACCTGCACCGGCAGGCCGGCACGGATGCGCGCCACCTCGTGCGTGCCCACCATGCCGGCGAGCTCGAGCCGCGCCAGATCGATGATCGTCAGCACCTGCTGCTCGGGGCTGACCTTCTCGCCCGGCAGCGCATGGCGCTTGGCCACGATGCCGGCGATGGGCGCCACCAGGTTGGCATCGCGCAGGCCCACGCGCGTGGTGTCGAGCGAAGCCTGGGCTGCGGCCAGGTTGGCGCGGGCGGTGTCGAGTGCCGCGCGCGAGCCGTCGAGCGCGCTGCTGCTGATGAACTGCTGCGCGGCCAGTCGCTCGTTGCTGGTGTGCGTGCGCTCGGCCTGGGCCAGCGCCGCGCGGGCCGATTCCAGCAAGGCGTTGCGCTCGGCGACCCGGCTGCCCAGCTCGGCCAGCTCGATGCGGCCGATGGTCTGGCCGGCCGCCACGCGGCTGCCTTCGGCCACGTTCAGCGCCAGCAGCGTGCC
>JAIYDH010000035.1 GCA_027487585.1 Rubrivivax sp. | reverse complement strand
GCTCGCGCAGGCCGCCACCGGTGGTGGCGCGGAAGGCCGGGTCGTCGGTGAAGTGGATGCCGGGCTTGAGGCGCACCGTCCACACACGGAAGTCGTCGCTCGGCTCGGGCAGGGCCAGCGCAGTGCGCGGGCGCAGCTTCACCGGGCGCGCCAGCGGGTCGAACTCCAGCAGCGTCTCGAAAATGTGGCTCGTGATGCGCAAGGAGCGCACGTCGCCTACGCGCGCCGGGTCGAAGCCGGTTTCGCTTTCGCTGGCCAGGCGCAGCACCTTGGGCGCCGCCGGTGTCTGCGCTCCGGCACCAGCTGCCAGGCCGGCACCGGCGGCGGTGGCGAGCAGCCAGTCGCGGCGGTTCAGCGCCGTCATGCCCGGCCTCCACGGCGATGTGCGAGCAGGCCCTGCGCCACCTCGGCAAAGCCCCGGCCGCGCTCGCCCGCCGCCAGGTAGCTCGGCCAGTGTCGCAGCCGACCGGTAAAGCGCAACAGGTTGGCCACGCACACGGTGAAGGGCAGCCGCTCGAACATCAGCTCGTCGTTGGGGGAGTCGCCGACGTAGACCCAGCGCCCAGGCTCGGCCATCAGGTCTGCGCCCAGCCGGTGGCGCAGCATCCAGGCAGCGCCGCCGAGCTTGTTCTGCGCGCCGATCCAGCCGTTGACGTGGATCGAGCTGACGCTGGCCTGCAGGCCGTGCCCGTGCATCAGCGCCACCACACGATCGATGGCCGCTGCGCCCAGTTGCGCATGCTCGGCGTGGTCGACGGCGATGTCGGTCTCGCGGCCGGCGCTGTCGCGTGCCAGGCGCGCACCGGGCACCTGACGGCACACGGCCACGGCGCAGGCAGCCAGCCGGCGCGCATGCGCCCGGCGCCGCGCCTGCGGCTGCGTGTACGCAGTGCGCCAGCGCCGGCCTTCGCGCCACAGGGCCACGGCGCCGTTTTCGGCCACCAGCGCCACCAGCGCACCGGCCGCGGGCCAGGCTGCAGCCACCTCGCGGCACCAGCCCAGCGAGCGACCGGTGACGGCCAGCACCGGCACGTGCGCCGCCTGCAGCGCCGCCAGGGCGTCGGCGGCCGCGGGCTCCAGCCGCGCGTCGCGAGTCAGCGTGTCGTCGATGTCGGTCAGCACGCCACGCAGCGCCGCCCAGCGTTCGGGCGGGCACTGGGCCAGTGGCGGGGCGGGAATGGCGGCGGTGTCCACCCCGCGAGTCTAGAAGCCCGCGCGCCCCGCACCGGCCCGCGTGCTCAGAGCTTGATGTCGAGCAGCTCGGCGCTGCGCCGCGGGTTCACCAGGTTCACACGGCCGTTGCGCTCGGCGCCCTTGAGCAGCGCCTCGCGCACCTGCGCCACGGTCAGCGTGGGCTTCAAGGCAAAGAACTTGGCCGCCGCGTTGGCCACCTGCGGGCTGGCCATGCTGGTGCCGCTGAACTTGACGCGGTCACCCCCCGGCAGCAGGCTCTCGACCTCAAAGCCGTTGGCGTGCAGCACCACGGTCTTGCCGAAGGTGGAGAAGCTGGTCTCCTCGCCGGCACGGTCGACGGCGCCCACCGTCAGCAGGTTGGGCAGTTGCAGGCCGGCGGGGATGTACTCCTCGAAGTCGGCGCTGTTGTCCTCGTTGCCCGAGCCGGCGATGAACAGGATCTCCGGCGCTGACGCGATGGCCTCGCGCAGCGCATCGCGCTCGATGGCGAACAGGCGCTGGGCGAGTTGCTTGCGCTCGTCGGGCGTGGCGCCCACGTTGTGCCAGGCCAGCATGCCCTCGTAGGCGCCGGCCCCGTAGCGCCAGCTCATGTTCACGACGCGCAGCTTCTGGTCCTTGAACGACTGCACGATCTGCTTGTAGGCCGCGGCCGTGCGGCGCGACATCTCCTCGCTCGGGCGCACAGGCTCGCTGCGGTGCTCCCACAGCATCGAGGCCGTGTAGATGCGGGCAAAGGGGTTGCCCTCGACCGCGATGCCGGCCACGTGCGTGCCGTGCGTGTACAGGCTCGCGAGGCCGAGGTCTTCTTGAAACGCCTTCACCTGGTCGGCGCGCAGGCCGCCCACGGCTTGCTTCAGGCGGCGGGCGTCTTCGGTGTCGAGCGCCGAGCGCAGGTCCATCGCGCCCTTGACCAGCTGGCGCAGCTGCGGCCAGCGCGGCTCGGCCTCGCCCAGCGGGCGCAGCAGGGCCTGGGCCGGGCGCGACTCGCGGTCGAAGGCGATGCCGCGGCCGGGCGTGCTCTTGAACAGCGCCAGGTCGACGCCCGAGTCCCAGATGCCGATGCCGACCTCGGCCGCCCGCGCCGTGGCCGCAATGGCGAACTGCCGCGGCGTCCAGATGTCGGGCTTGGCGGCTGCCGGCGCCTGGCGGTCGATCACGGCCTGCAGGCCGGCGACGATCTCGGCCTTCAGCGGCATCACCAGCTCGGTCTGCAGCCGCGCGCCGATGATGGCGTTGACGATGGACTCGGGCACCGTGAGGTTCATGTTGCGCGCCATCACGTCGACTTGCTGCTGGAAGCTGCCCAGCACCAGCGTCGGGCTGAGCAGCTCGAACTGGCCCTTCATGCCCTTGATGCTGTCGCCGGCATCGGCCCAGGCCAGCGCGCCATAGCGCTTTTCGACCTCGGCACGCATCCAGGCGGCGTCGCGTGCGCCGGTCTGGCGCTCGGCCAGCAGCTGCGCCAGCACGCCGGTGGTGGCGCGCGGGCCGGGTTTGTCTTGCAGGCTGCGCAGGCGCTCCACCAGCGCGGGCACGGCGGCCCAGTCGCCCTTGAACTGCGCCAGCGTCAGCAGCGTGCCGTAGTAGGCGCGCAGCGTGGCGGCGTCGCGGATGTCGAAGCGCGCGAGGTCGGCGCGCAGGTTGGCCTCGAGGCCGTCGGCCAGAGGCCGCAGCGCGTCGCGCGGGCCGGTGAGGTATTCGCTCGGCAGGCGCTCCAGCGTCACGGTGCGGCGGGGCAGCTGATCGCTGGAGGTGATGACGGTGCGGGCCGCTTCGGCCTGCGGCGTGGCCGGCGCAGCGGGCACAGCGGGCGCCTGGCCGTGCGCGGCCGAGGCGACGAACAGGCTGGCAGTGGTCAGGGCAAGGATGCGTCGCGTGGGCTTCATGGGGTGGTGCGATGAGGGTAGACAGGTCGCGCAGTGTCGAAGTGACGCGCCTGCGCCGCCACCCCGGCCGGACGAACGGCGGTTTTTGCTGCACGAGGCCGTCGCCGGCCCGCATGAACCGGCTTCGACACCGAAGGGCGTGAAGCCTTCACGCCCCAGCGGCCCAAGAGGCCCCCGCAAACGCGGGTCTGGCTACACTACGCCCCGTTTTCGAGGAGCGTTGCAACCTTCTTCCTGAAGGCCAGGCTCGGAAACCTACCTTGCAACCGCGCTCACCTGCACGAGAAGCCTCGTGGGTGAGTGGATATCCCTCCCCCCGCTGCGCCTCGTGCAGGTTCCACAACACCGCTGTTGGAGCCTTTCCATGAACGCCGTCCTCAAACCCCTGCACACCACCCAGTACGCCGTCGCTGATCTCAGCCTGGCCGAATGGGGCCGCAAGGAAATCAAGATCGCCGAGACCGAGATGCCCGGTCTGATGGCCATCCGCGAAGAATTCGCCGCCAAGCAGCCCCTGAAGGGCGCACGCATCACCGGCAGCCTGCACATGACCATCCAGACCGCCGTGCTGGTGGAGACGCTGCAGGCTCTGGGCGCCGATGTGCGCTGGGCCTCCTGCAACATCTACAGCACGCAGGACCACGCCGCCTCGGCGCTGGTGGTCAAGGGCACGCCGGTGTTCGCCTACAAGGGCGAGACGCTGGTCGACTACTGGGACTACACGCACCGCATCTTCGAATTCGGCGACAAGGGCAGCCAGGGCGAAGGCCCGAACATGATCCTCGACGACGGCGGCGACGCGACGCTGCTGATGCACCTGGGCAAGCGCGCCGAGAAGGACCTCTCCGTGCTGGCCAACCCGGGCAGCGAGGAAGAGGAGATCCTCTTCGCCGCCATCAAGGCCAAGCTCAAGGAAGACGCCACCTGGTACAGCCGCAAGGGCGCCGAGATCATCGGCGTGACCGAAGAAACAACCACCGGCGTGCACCGCCTGAAGGAAATGAGCGCCAAGGGCACGCTGATGTTCCGTGCCATCAACGTGAACGACAGCGTCACCAAGAGCAAGTTCGACAACCTGTACGGCTGCCGCGAGAGCCTGGTGGACGCCATCAAGCGCGCCACCGACGTGATGATCGCCGGCAAGGTGGCCGTGGTCGCCGGCTACGGCGACGTGGGCAAGGGCTCGGCCCAGGCCCTGCGCGCGCTGAGCGCCCAGGTGTGGGTGACCGAGATCGACCCCATCAACGCGCTGCAGGCCGCGATGGAAGGCTACAAGATCGTCACGATGGAATACGCCGCCGACAAGGCCGACATCTTTGTCAGCGCCACCGGCAACAAGAGCGTCATCACGCGTGCCCACATGGAAGCCATGAAGGACGAGGCCATCGTCTGCAACATCGGCCACTTCGACAACGAGATCGACGTCGCTGCGCTGGCCGACTGCACCTGGGACGAGATCAAGCCGCAGGTCGACCACGTCGTGTTCCCCGACGGCAAGAAGATCATCATGCTGGCCAAGGGCCGCCTGGTGAACCTGGGCTGCGGCACGGGCCACCCGAGCTTTGTGATGAGCGCCAGCTTCGCCAACCAGACCATCGCGCAGATAGAGCTCTTCAGCCACCCGGACAGCTACGACATCGGCAAGGTCTACGTGCTGCCCAAGCACCTCGACGAGAAGGTGGCGCGCCTGCACCTCAAGAAGGTCGGCGCCATGCTGACCGAGCTGAGCGACGAGCAGGCCGCCTACATCGGCGTGCAGAAGTCGGGCCCGTACAAGCCCGACACCTATAGGTATTGAGCCCCCGAGCTCGCTGGCGCTCGCTACCCCCCGAGGGGGCCGTTCGCCAGCGGCCCGGCGGAGCCGGTTCCGCGGCTTTCGCTTGATTTCGGCCCTGCGCTGCGCGCGGGCCGACCCGCTACTGACCTTACGGAGGCTCCATGAACGGCAGCGTCCCGATTTCGTTCGAGTTCTTCCCGCCCAACACCCCCGTCGGCAGCGACAAGCTGAAGACGGTGGTGTCGGAGCTGGCCGCCGTGCGGCCGGAGTTCTTCAGCGTGACCTACGGCGCCGGCGGCGCCACGCGCGAGAAGACGCTGGCCACGGTGAAGGACATCGCAGCGATGGGCCATGAGGCCGCGCCGCACCTCAGCTGCGTCGGCAGCACGCGCGACGGCATCCGCGAGATCCTCGACACCTACCGCACGCAAGGCATCCGCCGCCTGGTGGCGCTGCGCGGCGACCTGCCCAGCGGCACCGCCGTGGCCGGCGAGTTCCGCTACGCCGCCGACCTGATTGCCTTCATCCGCGAGGAGCAAGGCGCCGACTGGCACATCGAGGCCGCGGCCTACCCCGAGTACCACCCGCAGCAGCGTTATGCGAAGCAGGACCTCGAGCACTTCGCGGCCAAGATGAAGGCGGGCGCCGACAGCGCCATCACGCAGTTCTTCTTCAACCCCGACGCCTACTTCCACTTCGTCGACGAAGTGCGCAAGCTGGGCGTGGATGCGCCCATCGTGCCGGGCATCATGCCCATCCACAACTACGCCAAGATCGCGCAGTTCGCGGCCCGCGACGGCATCGAGATCCCGCGTTGGGTGGCTCTCAAGATGGAGGGCTACCTCGACGACGCCGCCAGCGTGCGCGCCTTCGGCGTGGAAGTGGTGGCGCGGCTGTGCGAGCGGCTCGTGGCCGGCGGTGCGCCGTCGATCCACTTCTACACGCTGAACCAGAGCGCACTCAGCCTGGACGTCTGCCGCAAGCTCGGCTGGATCTGAGCACCCCGCGCTCACAGGCCCGGCCGCTGCCAGGCCAGGCCTTCGTCGCTGAGCATGGCGTCCAGCGGCACGTCGTGCGGCTCGGCCTCGAGCCAGGGCACGAAGCCGTGCGCGTAGGCCAGGCCCACCGTCGTGGGCCG
>JAIYDH010000221.1 GCA_027487585.1 Rubrivivax sp. | reverse complement strand
TCTGGTGGAGGAGGCTGGATTCGAACCAGCGTAGGCGTAAGCCAACAGATTTACAGTCTGCCCCCTTTAGCCACTCGGGCACCCCTCCGGAGAGCCCGTGACTATAGCATGCCGGCGCCGCTCAAGCAGCAGCCGGCAAGCGCCAGTCCACCCCCGGCCTGCCGGCCGCGGCCAGTGCGGCGTTGGCACGGCCGAAATGGCCGCAGCCCACAAACGGCACCGGCGGCCGGAGCGCCGCCAGCGGCGAAGGGTGGTTGCAAGCCAGCACGGTGTGCCCCGAAGGCCCGGCGCCAGCCGCCGCCTGCCAGTGCCGCTGGGCGTGCGCGCCCCAGAGCATGGCGATGATGGGCGCCTCTGCATCTGACAAAACCTTGCAAATGGCATAAGTGAGCAGTTGCCAACCTAGATGGGCGTGGCTGCCCGCCTGGCCGTCTTCCACGGTGAGCGTGGTGTTCAGCAGCAGCACCCCTTGAGCGGCCCAGGCGCGCAGACTGCCGTGCGTGGGCCGCGGCAGACCGAGATCGCGCCCGAGCTCGGCGTGGATGTTGCGCAGGCTCGGGGGCGGCTTGATGCCCGGCGGCACCGAAAACGCCAGTCCCTCCGCTTGACCCGGCCCGTGGTACGGGTCCTGCCCCAGGATGAGCACGCGAGTCGCGGCCCGCGGCGTGAGCCGCAGCGCCGTGAACGGATCATCCGGGTAGACCACCGCGCCGGCCGCCACCCGGGCATCGACGGCTGCCAGCGTCGCCCGGCCTTCGGGGCTGGCGCGCCAGCGGTGCAGCACGGGCGTCCAGTCGCCGTAGGTGGCGGAGTGCTCTGCTGCGGCGCCCAGCTCGGCCTCCAGCCGCTGCGCCAACGAGCCCCGCAGCCGGTTGTCGGCCACGCGCGCCTCAGCCGAACAAGGCCGCCAGCGCCGCGCCCGGATCGGCCGCGCGCATGAAGGCCTCGCCGACGAGAAAGGCGTGCACGCCGCTGTCGCGCATCAGGCGCACGTCGGCCGGCGCGAGGATGCCGCTTTCGGTGACCAGCAGCCGCTCGGCCGGCACGCGCGCCTGCAGGCCCAGCGTGGTCTGCAGCGAGACCTCGAAGGTCTTGAGGTTGCGGTTGTTGATGCCCAGCAGCGGCGTCTTCAGCCGCAGCGCGCGCTCGAGCTCGATGCCGTCGTGCACCTCGACCAGCACGTCCATGCCCAGCGCCAGCGCCACGGCCTCGAGGTCGGCCATCTGCGCGTCGTCCAGGCAGGCGGCGATGAGCAGGATGCAGTCGGCGCCCCACACGCGCGCCTGGTGCACCTGCAGCTCGTCGACCATGAAGTCCTTGCGCAGCGCCGGAAGTGCGCAGGCGGCGCGTGCCTGCACCAGGAAGGCCGGCGCGCCCTGGAAGAAGGGCTCGTCGGTGAGCACGCTCAGGCAGGCCGCGCCGCCGCGCTCGTAGCTGCGCGCGATGTCGGCCGGCACGAAATGCTCGCGCAGCACGCCCTTGCTCGGGCTCGCCTTCTTCACTTCGGCGATCACCGCCGGCTGCCGCGCCGCCACGCGCCGCTGCAGCGCGCCGGCGAAGTCGCGCCGGTCGACGCGGCGCTCGGGCGACTCGGCCTCGGCGCGCCAGCTCTGCAGCGAGCGTGCCCGGCGCGCCGAGGCGACCTCGTCGCGCTTGACGGCGACGATGCGTTCGAGGATGTCGGCCATGCGCGCGCTCCCTCAGAGCTTGTGAGGTATTCCGGCGCGCCCGAGCGGGCGTCCGAAACGGTGTCGATCTAGGCGCAAAGCGCAACCGTAGCCCGGGCTACGGCGAGCATTTGCAACGACGAGCGGCGCCGTTTCGGGCGCACGAGCGGGCGTGGCGGAATGCTTCACAAGCTCTCAGGCCGCCGGCTTGAAGCGCTGCGTGCAGGCCACGAACTGGCTCAGCTTGGCCAGGGCCTTGCCCGAGGCCACGGCCTCGCGGGCGCGCTTGACGCCCTCGCTGACGTCGGCCGCCACGCCCGCGCAGTACAGCGCGGCGCCGGCATTGAGCAGCACGATGTCGCGCACCGGCCCGTCTTCGTTGGCCAGCGCGCGCTTGATGCAGGCCACGCTCTCTTCCTTGTTGGCCACCTTCAGCACGCGGCTGTCGTAGACCGGCAGGCCGAAGTCGCTGGGGTGCACGGCGTACTCGCGCACGGTGCCGTCCTTGAGCTCGCCGACCAGCGTTTCGCCCGACAGCGAGATCTCGTCCATGCCGTTCATGCCGTAGACCACCATCACGTGCTCGCTGCCCAGGCGCTGCAGCACGCGCACCTGGATGCCCACCAGATCGGGGTGGAACACGCCCAGCAGCTGGTTGGGCGCGCCGGCCGGGTTGGTGAGCGGCCCCAGGATGTTGAAGAAGGTGCGCACGCCCAGCTCCTTGCGCACCGGCGCGGCGTGCTTCATGGCCGCGTGGTGGTTGGGCGCGAACATGTAGGCGATGCCGGTCTCGGCCAGGCACTCGGCCACCTGGTCGGGGCTCAGCATGATGTGCGCGCCCAGCGCCTCGACCACGTCGGCCGAGCCGCTGGTGCTGCTGACGCTGCGCCCTGCGTGCTTGGCCACGCGTGCGCCCGCGGCAGCGGCCACGAACATGCTGGCGGTGCTGATGTTGAAGGTGTGCGAGCTGTCGCCACCGGTGCCGACGATGTCGACCAGGCCCGTGCGGTCGGCCACCGGCACGGGGGTGGCGAACTCGCGCATCACCTGCGCCGCGGCGGCGATCTCGCCCACGGTCTCTTTCTTCACGCGCAGGCCCATGGCCAGCGCGGCGATCATCACCGGGCTCATCTCGCCGCTCATGATGCGGCGCATCAGCGCCAGCATCTCGTCGTGGAAGATCTCGCGGTGCTCGATGACGCGCGTCAGCGCCTCGGTGTTGGTGATGGACATGGCGGGTGACTCCTTACTGCAGCGCGGCGCGGATGATCGGGATGGCGCGCTCGATGTGTGCGCGGCTCACGTCGAGATGGGTGACGAGGCGGATGCGGTACAGGCCGGTGCACAGCACGCCGCCGGCCTTCAGGCGCTCGACCAGGCCGCGGGCCTTGTCGGGCACGACGTCGACGAAGACGATGTTGCTCTGCGGCGGCTGCACGGCCACGCCGTCCAGGCCCTGCAGGCCCTCGGCCAGCAGCAGGGCGTTTGCGTGGTCGTCGGCCAGGCGCTCGACGTGGTGATCGAGCGCATGCAGCGCCGCCGCCGCCAGCACACCCGCCTGGCGCATGCCGCCGCCGAGCATCTTGCGCACGCGGTGGGCGCGGGCGATGAGCTCCTTCGAGCCCACCAGCGCCGAGCCCGCGGGCGTGCCCAGGCCCTTGCTGAAGCACACCGACACGCTGTCGAAGGGCGCCGCCAGCTCAGCCGGCGCGCGGCCGCTGGCCACAGCGGCATTGAAGAGCCGGGCGCCGTCGAGGTGCGTCGACAGGCCGCGGCCGTGCGCCAGCGCACAGGCCGCCTCGATATAGCCTTGCGGCAGCACTTGGCCACCCCAGGTGTTCTCCAGCGCCAGCAGCCGCGAGCGCGCGAAGTGCGCGTCGTCGGGCTTGATGGCGGCCTCGATGTCGGCCAGCGCGATCGAGCCATCGGCCTGCTGCACCAGCGGCTGCGGCTGGATGCTGCCCAGCACCGCGGCGCCTCCGCCTTCCCAGCGGTAGGTGTGGGCCATCTGGCCGACGATGTATTCATCGCCGCGCTGGCAGTGCGCCATCAGGCCGCAGAGGTTGCTCATGGTGCCGGTGGGCACGAAGAGCGCCGCCTCCTTGCCCAGCCGCGCGGCGATGGCGGCCTGCAGCGCGTTGACGCTGGGGTCGTCGCCGAAGACATCGTCGCCCAGTTCGGCACGCGCCATGGCGTCGCGCATGGCCGGCGTAGGCCGGGTGACGGTGTCGCTGCGCAGGTCGATCGGTGAGGCGCTCATCGCACGTGCTCCAGAAAGTTGCGCAGCATCGCGTGGCCGTGTTCGCTCTGGATGCTCTCGGGGTGGAACTGCACGCCCTCCAGCGGCAGGCCGCGGTGGCGCACGCCCATGACCTCGCCGTCATCGGTGTCGGCCGTGACCAGCAGCTCGGCCGGCATCGTCTCGCGCCGGATCGCCAGCGAGTGGTAGCGGATGACCGAAAAGCGCTCGGGCAGGCCGCTGAACACCCCCAGCCCGTCGGTGCGGATGGTGCTGGCTTTGCCGTGCATCTGCACCTTCGCGCGCACGACCTCGCCGCCCAGCGCCGCGCCGATGGCCTGGTGGCCCAGGCACACGCCCAGGAGCGGCAGCTTTCCGACGAAGTGGCGGATGGCCTCCACGCACACACCGGCCTCGGACGGGCTGCAGGGCCCGGGCGACAGCACCAGGTGGTCGGGCTTCAGCGCCGCGATGCCGGCGACGTCGATCTCGTCGTTGCGGAACACCCGCACGTCCTGGCCAAGCTCGCCGAAGTACTGCACCAGGTTGAAGGTGAAGCTGTCGTAGTTGTCGATCATCAGCAGCATGTCGCGCAAGTCCTTCGATGTCACGGTGTGCTCGGGTGAGCAACCTGATTCGGGCCCCGCGGCAGATGGCACTGCCTGGGCGGGCGTGCGGCGGTGTGCGGCGGGCGGGCTTTGGGGTTGGTCAGGCGGATGGCTTGCGCCAACGCCAGCCCAGGCGCGCTGCGGTGATCGAGAGAGTCGCAGACATGGCTGGCATTATGGCTTTGCTTCGGCGGCGGCCCAGGCGGGCCGGTTTGCAGAGTCCGCGCTCCGCCTGCTGCCAAACCCAATCGAAGACTCCTTGCGCAACGAGCCCAAGGCGCGCCGGCCGCACCTATGATCGCGCCCCCAAACTTTCTAGAGGTGAGCGCGTTGTCCCAGGTCCTGGAAGCAGCTGTCCGTGTCGGCGTCGATCTGGCCAAGCAGGTCATCCACGTGCATGCCGTCACGGCTGACGGCCATGTCGTGTGCAAGAAGGCGCTGCCGCGCGAGCGCTTCCTGGCCTGGTGCAAGCTGCTGCCGCGCGACTGCCTGGTGGTGATGGAGGCCTGTGCTGGCGCGCACCATTGGGCGCGCTGCCTGCGCACGATCGGGCTGGACGCGAGACTGCTGGCCGCCCAGTTCACGGCGCCCTACCGCGTGCAGGGCAGTACCGGCAAGAACGACGCCAACGACGCTGCGGCGATCTGCGAGGCGGCGTCGCGACCGCACATGCGCTTCGTGCCGGTGAAGAGCAGCGCTCAGCAAGGCCTGCTGACGCTGCACCGGCTGCGCGAGGGCGTCAAGGGCGAGCGCACGGCCTGCCTGAACCGCGTGCGCGGGCTGCTGGCCGAGTTCGGCGTGGTGTTCCCACGCAGCCCGCAGGCGCTGCGCACAGGGCTCGCAAGGGTGCTGGCCACACAAGAGCCTGGTGTCGACGCCAACGGCCTGCGCGGCCTGCACATCGCCGCCCGCCACCTCGAACAGCTCGACCTGCAGATGGCCGACTGCGACCGCGCCATCGGCCTCCACGCACGTGACGATGCGCGGGTGCAGGCACTGGCCCAGGTGCAGGGCATCGGGCCGCTGGGTGCCTCGGCCCTGGTGGCCGGGGTGGGCGACGCGGGTGTGTTCCGCAACGGGCCACAGTTCGCGGCTTGGCTGGGGCTCACGCCTCGCCAGCACTCCAGCGGTGGCATCTCGCGGCTGGGCCGCATCACCAAACGCGGCGATGTCTACCTGCGCATGCTGCTCATCCAGGGCGCGCGCTCGTCGCTGCTGTCGGCACACCAGCGCCAGGACGCCGTCTCGCGCTGGGCGCAGCAGTTGAAGGAACGGGTGGGCTGGCAAAAGGCGGCCGTGGCGCTGGCCAACAAGAACGCCCGCATCGTCTGGGCGCTGCTGTCACGCGGCGCGCGCTACGAGCCCGAATATCGGCCACGGGATCTGGCACTGCAGCCCAGCCTTTTCTAGCCGGCCCGTCCGGCCTGACGCGCGCACACGCTCTTGGGTTTGTCGCTGCACGTGGTGGGTGAACTCGACTAACGCCTCGTTGCGCCCGTCATGGGCTCGCAACGCCGAACGAACGGAGTCCCCCACGCTGCATCGCCGCGCGGCCCGTGCGATGCGCGCCGTCAGTCCAGGTCCTTCAGTAGCGCAGCCAGGTCGGCGGGTGCCAGCGCCGCCGTGCTGTCCTGCCCGGCCAGCAGGCCCTCGGCCAGTTCGCGCTTGTCGTGGTGCAGCGCGAGGATGCGCTCCTCGATGGAGCCGGCCGTCACCAGCCGGTACACGGTGACGGGCCGCTTCTGGCCGAAGCGGTGAGCACGGCCCATGGCCTGGTCTTCGGCGGCCGGGTTCCACCAGGGGTCGGCGATCACCACGTAGTCGGCCGCTGTGAGATTGAGGCCGAAGCCGCCCGCCTTCAGGCTGATGAGAAAGAATTCGGCCTCGCCACGCTGGAACTCGGCCACGCGCTGCGCACGCGCCGCGGCCGGCGTGCTGCCGTCGAGCAGACGCCAGCGCAGGCCCATCGCATCGAGCTGCTCGCCCAGTAGGCGCAGAAAGTCGGTGAACTGGCTGAACATCAGCGTCTGGTGCTGAGAGGCCACCAATTCGCCGGCCAGGTTGGCGAAGGCGCGCAACTTGGCGCCCGGGCGGCCGATCTCGGGCGCGGCCAGGCGCGGGTCGCAGGCGGCGCGGCGCAGCCGCATCAACTCGGCCAGCACGTTGAAGCGGTTCTTCTGCGCGTCGGCCGGGTCGAGCTGCGCCACGCGGGCCAGTGCCTCGCGGCGCAGGGCTTCGAGGAACGCACGTTCCTCGGACTCGGGCTCGATGCGCATGACGATCTCGGTGCGCGGCGGCAGGTCGGTCAGCACCTGGGCCTTGGTGCGCCGCAGCAGGAACGGCGACACCAGGCGCTTGAGCCGCCCGCGCGCGGCCTCGTCGCGCTGGCGCTCGATGGGGTTGCCGAAGCGTTCGGCAAAGCGCGCCTCGCTGCCCAGCAAGCCGGGGTTGACGATGGTCATGATCGACCACAGGTCGGCGAGGCGGTTTTCCACTGGCGTGCCCGACAGCGCCAGCCGAAAGCCCGCCTCGAGCGCGGCCACGGCCTGCACGCGCTGCGTGGCGGCGTTTTTCAGCGCCTGGGCCTCATCGAGCACCAGCGTGGCCCAGCGGCGCGCGGCAAAGGCCTCGGCATCGCGCAGCAACAGGCCGTAGGAGACCACCACCAAGTCGCCGGCCCCCGCCGCGGCCAGTTGGGTGGCGCGATCGTCGTCGGCACGACCGTACACGCGGGCCTGCAATGCGGGGGCAAAGCGGCGGCACTCGTCGGCCCAGTTGTCGCACACCGAGGTCGGCGCCACCACCAGCGCCGGGCCCTCTTCGGCACGGGCCAGCAGCAGCGCCAGCGTCTGCACGGTCTTGCCGAGGCCCATGTCGTCGGCCAGGATGGCGCCAAATCCGGCTGCCGCCAGCCGGCGCAGCCAGGTGTGGCCTTCGGCCTGGTAGGGGCGCAGTTCGGCCTGCAGGCCGGGCGGGACGGTGGGCTGCAACGCGGCGGCAGCCTCCAGCGCCGCCACGCGCTGCCGCCAGGCGGCATCACCCGCAAGGCCCAGCTCCGGCGCGGCGTCAGCCAGCCAGGCGGCGGTCTGCGCGTGCAGGCGCAGGCCCGACTCGCCGCCCTTGCCGCCCTTGCCGGGTTTGGCCGCCTCGGCCAGCGCATCGAGCTCGGCCAGCCGCTGCCGCAGTTGCTCGGCCAGCAGCAGGTACTGGCCTTCGCCCAATGCGACATAGCGGCTGCCCTGCGCGCCGCGCAGCAACTGCAGCAGCTGCTGCAGCGACAGCACGCGCTGCTCGTCCAGGCGCAGCTCGGCGTCGAGCGCGAACCAGTCGCTGCCTGTGGCCAGCGTGCTGCTGAAAGCCTGCGCGTCGGGCACGATCACGCGCAGCGGCTGACCCTTGGGCCATTCGAGCGCCCGCACCGCCTGCTGCTCGCGGGCCAGACGCCCGAGCTGGTGCACGGCAGCGAGCGCGTGTTCGGGGTTGTCGAGTGCCCAGGTGAGGTCGGGCGGCAAGGCGTCGGCTGCGCCCGCGCTCTCATCGGCCAGGAAGGGCAACGCCTCCAGGACCACCGCCAGGTGCCGGCGTTCAGCGGCCAGGTCGCGCTCGGTGGCCAGCGACAGGCCGCCGTGCAGGGTGATGAGTCGCGCCCGGCCCAGGCCGGGTGCGGCCAGCGGGCCGAAGTCGCCGAAGGGGCGCACGGCCAGCAGCAGCCTCAGCGAGTCGCCACGCGCCTGCAGCTGCACCACCAGGCGCGCGTCGGCGGGCACGGGCTCGCCGGCCGCGGCGTCGCTGTGGAGCTGGAAGTGGCCGGCCAGCACGCGCAGCGCCGCATCCAGCTCGGCCGTGGCCGCCGCCGGGACCGCCCAGCGCTGGGCCACGAGTTCGGCCACGCGGCGCTGCGCCGCCGTCACGCGCATCAAGCGCGCCCGGTCGGGGGCGTCGCGCAGCACGCGCAGGCTGTCGCGGCGCTCGGCCTCGGCGTCCCAGCTGTCGACGTGGTTCATGTGCAGGCGCAGGTCGGGCTCCTCGCGCGTGAGCACGCGGTCGTGCAGGTGAAAGACGAACTGCTCGCCTGCGCCCGCTGCCGCCGCCGGCTCGCGCCGCACCTCCAGCGCGGGCAGGCTCTCGCTCAGCTCCACCGGCTGCTCGGGCGCGTCGTCAAAGACCACGGCCGGATGGCCCTGCAGCGCCAGCGTCGCGGCCACGAGGTCGAACGACACCTCGTTGCGGCGGTACGGGCTTTGCTGCAGGCAGCGCGCCACAGCGGCGTCGCGCGGATCGAGCGGCGAGCGCCGCTTCAACTGCAGGGGCGTCAGCGGCTTGGGCTTGCCGCGCGCGGTGGCGGCAGGTTCAAAGGCCTGGAGGTCGAACACCCGGGCCTCGCGGTCCAGCCGCAGGCGCCACTGCAGCAGCGTCGGCGCCGTGGCGCTGGCGCTGGCGGCGCTGCCCGTGGAGCCCAACGCGGTGATGGCGGCCAACGCGTCGCGCCAGGCTTCCTGCTTGGGCGCGAACCAGCGCACCGGCCATGGCGGTGGCGCGTCGGCTGGGCGCGTCGGCACGGGCCAGCCCAGGCGGGAGCAGGCCTCGCACACCAAGTCGGCCTTCCAGGGCAGGCCGGCGCGGTGCAGCGCGTTCACCAGCGCCAGCACCTGCGGCGCCTGCCAGCCGGCTGGCAGGTGGCCCAGCCAGGCGGCCAGCAGCAGCCGGTCGGCCATTTGGTGGCCATCGATCGCCAGCCCCAGCGCAACGGGGCCGGCCAGCGTGTCGGGCTGCAGTGGCTCGTCTCCCAGGCGCACAGCCAGCACATGGGCCCACAGGCCCCAGGTGTCCCAGGGCTGCGGCGTGCGGCTGCCCGACATCGCGACGCAGAACTTGCGCGCCGCCGTCCAGGCCCTTGCATCGTGGCCGACCATGCAGGCCAGCGGGTACCACTGGAGCAGTGTCGTCGGCGCGAAGCCGCGCTTCTTGCCCAGCCGCTTGCTCAGTGCCGCATAAGCGGCGTCAAAGGCCGGGGCGGCCTCGGCAAAGCGGCCGCTCTGCGCCAGCGCCGCGGCCTGCAGCAGCGGCACGAACTCGGCCGAGCCCGGGTGGCCGGCGGCCACTTCGACCATGGCCGCCACTTCGCCCCGGTGCAGCCGCAGCTCGGCCACACGCAGGCGCAGCGCGGCGGCTAGGTCGGACGGGGCTTCGGTGACGTGCGCTTGCAGCCACTGCGCCAGCGGCGGCCAGTTGGCGAGCTCGCCGCGCTCGTCCAGCGCCGCCAGCAGCCACCACCACGCCAGTGGCGCCGGCTGGCGCAGCAACTGCCCGCGCAGCAGTTGAAGCATCACGTCTGCGGCGCGCGCAGTGTCCAGCACAGGCTGCAGCGGACCGCGCAGCAGGCGTTCGAAGGCCGTGCTGTCGACATCGCCCAGCAACAGCAGCCGCAGCAGCGCGCAGCCTTCCTGCTCGTCGCGCAGCGTGAAGTAGGCCGAAGCAGCGCCCGGCTGGCCGTAGGCGCCGTTGGCCACCCACACCCAGAGCCGCCACCAGCCGGCGGCCTCGGGCCTGCGCAACAGCTCGGGCAGGCGGGCCTCGGCCTTGGCGGCGGGCACCAGCCAGCCCTCGCCGGGCACGGCCTGGGCGCGGCCCTGTTGCGCCAATTGCCGCAGCAGTGGCTCCAGTTCTTGCGGCGTGAAGTGGCCGCCCCGTGCGCGCGGCCAGTCGAGGGCGCGCAACCAGCTCGCCAGCGCCGTGCGGCCACGCCGCCAGCCGGCCAGGGCGAGGGCGTCGAACACGCGCTCCAGATCGGCGTCGCCCGCGGCTGGCACGGGCTCGGGCTGGCGGGCTGCTGGGCGCGTCTGCGCCGGGCTGGCCCTGGTCGCGGCGGGTGGCTTGGGCCCTTGCCCGGCCGCGGTGTCGGCGGCCTGCACGTCCGCCTGACCACCCACGCCGAAGGGCCGGCCGTGGATGTCGACGAAGTCGAAGGGCCACTGCCCCTTGACTGACTTTTTGGCCATCGATCGCCTGCGGGGGGCTCAGAAGCCTTCTTCGACCAGCTCGGCCGCGCGGATCAGCGCGCGTGCCTTGTGCTCGGTTTCGCGCCATTCCATCTCGGGCACCGAGTCGGCCACCACGCCGGCCGCGGCCTGCACGTACAGCGTGTTGTCCTTGACGATGCCGGT
>JAIYDH010000209.1 GCA_027487585.1 Rubrivivax sp. | reverse complement strand
GGGATGCCCGCCGTCAGCGCATCGGCGCGCAGGCGCGCCAGCACCTCGAAGCCGTCGATGCCCGGCAGCTGGATGTCCAGCAGCACCAGCGCCGGCGGCGCCGCATGGGCCATGGCCAGGCCCTCCTCGGGCAGCGCGGCGAGCTGCAGCTCGATGCCCGGGCGCTGGCCCAGCATGCCATGCATCAGCAGCCGGTTGACCTCGTTGTCCTCGATGTAGAGCACCCGCCTGCGGCCTGCCGGGTTGGGCTGCGGTGCCAGCCGCGCCTGCGGCGGTGCGGCCGGCCGCGCCGCCGGGCCCGGGGCGGCGGGCTCGGCCGCCTCGGCCAGCTCGAACCAGAACTCGCTGCCCAGCCCAGGCCTGCTGCTGACACCGATGCGCCCGCCCATCAGCTCGATCAGCCACTTGCTCAGCGCCAGACCGATGCCGGTGCCCTCGACCGTCCCGGCCTCGGCGCCTAGGCGCTCGAACGGGTGGAACAGGCGGGCCTGTCCCTCGGCATCGAGGCCCGCGCCCTCGTCCTGCACCACCACGCGAACGCGCCCATCGACCGGGCGCCACGACAGCCGCGCCACGCCGCCCGCGCGGTTGTACTTGGCGGCGTTGGACAGCAGGTTCAGCAGCACCTGCTTCAGCCGCATCGGGTCGGCCCACAGCACGCGCTCGCCCGGGCACTGCAGCACCAGGCGCACGCCGTGCTGCGCCATCAGGCCGGCGACCAGGCCCTCGCACTCGCGGGCCAGGGCGCACAGCTCCACCGGCTGCAACTGCAGTCGCAGTGCACCGGCCTCGATGCGCGCGAGGTCGAGCACATCGTTGATCAGGTCCAGCAGATGGGCGCCGCCCCGCTGCAGCTCGCGCACGCGCTCGTGCTGGCGCGGCGTCAGGGGCTCGGCCTGGTCGCTGGCCAGCAGCTGGGCAAAACCGAGCACCGCGTTCAGCGGCGTGCGCAGCTCGTGGCTCATGCGCGACAGGAACTCGCTCTTGGCGCGGCTCAGCCGCTCGGCCTCGTCCTTGGCCGCGGCCAGTGCCTGCTGCGCCGCCTTGCGCTCGGTGATGTCCCAGCCGTAGCAGGTGAAGCCCTCGAAGCGGCCGTCGGCGTCGAAGCGTGTCGTGCCGTGGTCGGCAACCCAGACGATGCGCCCATCGGCGCAGACGATGCGGTACTCACACTCGAACGGCACCTGCGCTGCTGCGGCGCCGTTCAGGACCTCGCGGCCCCGTTCCAGATCGTCCGCGTGCATGCGGTCGCTCCAGGGGCGCTGCAGCTCTTCATCGAGCGTGCGGCCGGTGCATTGCAGCCAGCGCTGGTTGAACCACACCGCTCGCCCTTCGGCTTCGCCTTGCCAGATGAGCGCCGGCGCGGCGTCGGCCATGTTGCGGAAGCGTTCGCCGCTGACGCGCAGCGCTTCGGCGGCGCGGGCGTCGGCCGTGACGTCGCGGTAGGTGCGCACCAGGCAGCCATCGGCGGCGCGCCGTCCTTCCACCTCGAGCAGGCGGCCGTCCTGGGTGCGCCGCCGGTAGCTGTCGGGCACGGCGGCTCGCCGGACTGGATCGCTGAAGCTGCTGTCGTGCGCGAAGTCGCCGCGGTCGATCTGGAAGCGGCGGACGTCGTCGATGGTGGGGCGCTGGCGCAGCAGCGCCTCCGGCAGCTCCAGCAGTTCGAGCAGCCGGCGGTTCCACACCATCGCGCGGCCATCCTGACCGGTGGTGAACACGCCCTCGTGCAGGCTCTCCAGCGTGAGCGTCAGCGCCCGCGACTGCTCGGCCAGCTGGCGCTCGGCCTCTTTCAGCGGCGTGATGTCGGTGAGCACCACCACCGCGCCGCCGGCGGTGGTGCGGCGGCGGCGGATCTCGATCGTGCGGCCGTCGCGCCGGCGTTGCTCGAGCGGGGGCGCGTCGCCGGGCAGGGCCAGCCACTGGCGGTGCCAGCGGGCCTCGGTCCGCGTGCGGCTGATCTCGCCGCGGCGCAGCAGCTCGCGCAGCAGCGCCGCCAGCGGACGCCCTGCCCGGGCTTCGTCAGCCTCCAAGCCGGCCAGGCGCAGGAAGTGCTCGTTGCAGGACAGCAGCCGGGCGTCGGCGCCAAACACCGCCAGACCGAGTTCGGCGTGTTCGTAGAGCAGGCGGAGCAACTCGCTGCTGTCGGGTGGAGGTGGCGCGGTGCTCACCGGGATGACGATAGCGCCGCGCAAGTACGAGGCGGCGGCACTTGTCGACGCGCAAGGGCGGGCGGGGGGCCGAATCTAGAATCATCGGCTTCCCGCCGCTCAATCCGCGCGCTGTGGCGCGCTGCCCCCATGCCCAGCTCCGCCCCCGACACCTCCTTGATGGCCAATGCCGTCCGTGCACTGGCCATGGACGCCGTGCAGCAAGCCAATTCCGGCCATCCCGGCGCGCCCATGGGCATGGCCGAAGTCGCAGTGGCCCTGTGGAGCCGCCATCTGAAGCACGACCCGGCCGATCCGGCCTGGCCCGACCGCGACCGCTTTGTTCTCTCAAACGGCCACGGCTCGATGCTGCTGTACGCGCTGCTGCACCTCACGGGTTACGAGCTGCCGATGAGCGAGCTGCGCCGCTTCCGCCAGCTGCACAGCAAGACGCCCGGCCACCCCGAGGTGGACGTGACCCCCGGCGTCGAAACCACCACCGGCCCGCTCGGCCAGGGCCTGGCCAATGCCGTGGGCATGGCGCTGGCCGAAAAGCTGCTGGCGGCCGAGTTCAACCGGCCCGGCCACGAGATCGTCGACCACCGCACCTGGGTGGCGGTGGGTGACGGCTGCCTGATGGAAGGCATCAGCCACGAGGCCATCGCGCTGGCCGCCGCCTGGAAGCTGAACAAGCTGGTGGCCGTGTACGACGACAACGGCATCAGCATCGACGGCAAGATCGAGCCCTGGTACCCCGATAACGCCGGCCTGCGCTTTGCGGCGATGGGCTGGAACGTCGTGGGCCCGGTCGACGGCCATGACGTGGCCGCCGTGGACGCCGCGCTCGAACAAGCCCGCCACAGCGCCACGATGCCCACCCTGGTGATCTGCCGCACCACCATCGGCAAGGGCAGCCCCAACCGCGCCGGCAGCGCCAAGGCGCACGGCGAGGCGCTGGGCGCCGAAGAGATCAAGCTCACGCGCGCCGCCTTGGGCTGGGCGCACGAGCCCTTCGTCGTGCCCGAGGCCGCCTACGAGGCCTGGGACGCGCGCCCCGCCGGTGCCGCGGCCAACGCCGCCTGGGCCGAGCGCTTCGCGGCCTACGCGTCGGCGCACCCCGAGCTGGCCGCGCAGCTCGAGCGCCGGCTCGCCGGTGCCCTGCCCGAGAGCTTTGCCGCCGAGGCCGCCAAGGCCATCGGCGCCGCGCACGACAAGGCCGAATCGGTGGCCACGCGCAAGGCCAGCCAGAACGCGCTGGAGGTGTTCACTGCCGCGCTGCCCGAGCTGCTCGGTGGCAGTGCCGACCTCACCGGCAGCAACCTCACCAACACCTCGCACACGCCGGCGCTGCGCTTTGGCGACGACGGTGCCCCGAACGGCGGCCGCCACATCAACTACGGCGTGCGCGAGTTCGGCATGGCCGCGGTGATGAACGGCGTCGCGCTGCACGGCGGCTACATCCCCTACGGCGGCACCTTCCTCACCTTCAGCGACTACAGCCGCAACGCCATCCGCATGGCCGCGCTGATGAAGAAGCGCGTCATCCACGTCTTCACGCACGACAGCATCGGCCTGGGTGAAGACGGCCCCACGCACCAGAGCGTGGAGCACGCGGCCAGCCTGCGCCTCATCCCCAACCTCGACGTCTGGCGCCCGGCCGACGCCGCCGAAACGGCGGCTGCCTGGGCCATGGCGCTGGCCAGCCACAGCCGGCCGAGCGCGCTGCTGCTCAGCCGCCAGGCGCTGCCGCACCTGCCCAAGCAGAGCCTGGCCGACCTGGCCAAGGGCGCCTACGTGCTGGCCGAGCCGGCCGAGGTGGGCCTGAAGAAGAAGGCGCAGGCGGTGATCGTGGCCAGCGGCTCCGAGGTCCACCTGGCACTGAAGGCGCAAGAAGCGCTGGCGGCGCTGAAGATCGCCGTGCGCGTGGTCAGCGTGCCCAGCACCACGGCCTTCGATCGCCAGCCGGTGGCCTACAAGCGCAGCGTGCTGCCCGAGGGCGTGCCGCGCATCGCCGTGGAAGCCGGCGTCACCGACGGCTGGTGGAAGTACGGCTGCGCTGCTGTGGTGGGCATCGACACCTACGGCGAAAGCGCGCCGGCGGGTGATCTGTTCAAGCACTTCAAGCTCACGGCAGACAACGTCGTGGCGGTGGTGCGCACGGTGCTCAAGCGCTGACCGACATGGCCAGCCGGGCTCGCGGGCTCGCCCTAGCGCTGCTGCTGGCCGCGGGGGCGGGTGCGGTCCCGGCGTTTGCGCAGCAGGTCGATGTGCCGGTGTCGGCGGCCGCACGCTGCCTGACGGTGCGCGAGGGCGCCGCGGAAGCGCCGGTGTACCCGTTCGACGAGTTCAAGCTCGACCGGCGCGGCGCCGTTCAGGTGCTGCTGCGTTTCGACGCACCCGATGCACCGCCGATTTTGACCGTGCAGGAAAGCCACGGCGGCGACGCCTTCGTCGACGCGGTGCGCACGCACGCGAAGGAACTGCGTGTGCCCTGCCTGCAGCCCGGCGAGGGCCCGGCCCGTCTGATCCGCGACTACATCTTTCGGCCGGACGACCAACGCGTGCACTGGTTCCGTGCTGTCGATGCCACGGCGCGAGAGCACCGGGAAGCACTGCGCTGCGTTGGCCATCTCAAGGGCGAAAAGACACCTGCCTACCCGATAGAAGCCCGCCGCATGGAACTGCAGGGCCGGGTGATCGCCGAGATGCGTTTCGAGGCGTCCGACCGGCCACCCGTGCTGACCGTGCACGCGCGACCCGCGGCGCGTGAACTCGCCCGCGCCGTCGAGCGCTGGGCCCGGGATTTGCGCATGCCTTGTCACCCCGGCGGCGTCATCACGGGCAACTGGACCTACGTCTACCTGTTCGAAGGCAGCGAGGTCTTCGGCTTTCGTAACGTGCCCTTCCGCTCGCTGCTGGCATCCACCCAGGGCATCCAGCAGCAGCGCTTGGATTTCGATACCGGGCAGATGGGCTGCCCGTTCGAGGTTGACTTCCATTACCGGCAGCCGCGCCTGCGCAACCGTATCGGCGAAGTCGGCGAAACCAACGCCGCCCGCCGCCCGCTGCTGGAGTGGATGGAAACCATCGTCCTGAACTTGCCCAGCAACTCACTCGACTCCGTCTACGGCGACAGCACCCGCATCACCGTTCCCTGCGTCCGCATCGATCTCAAACCCAAGGAGTAAGACATGACCATCCGCATCGGCATCAACGGCTTCGGCCGCATCGGCCGCATGGTGTTCCGCGCCGCCGTGCAGAACTTTTCCGACATCGAGATCGTCGGCATCAACGACTTGCTCGAGCCCGACTACCTGGCCTACATGCTCAAGTACGACAGCGTGCACGGCCGCTTCAAGGGCGACATCGCGGTCGACGGCCACACGCTCATCGTCAACGGCAAGAAGATCCGCCTCACCGCCGAGCGCGACCCGGCAGCGCTGAAGTGGGGCGAGATCGGCGCCGACATCGTCGTGGAGGCCACGGGCCTGTTCCTGACCAAGGACACCTGCCAGAAGCACATCGACGCGGGTGCCAAGAAGGTCATCCAGAGCGCGCCCAGCAAGGACGACACGCCGATGTTCGTCTACGGCGTGAACGACAAGACCTACGCCGGCCAGGCCATCATCAGCAACGCCAGCTGCACCACCAACTGCCTGGCCCCGGTGGCCAAGGTGCTGAACGACAGCTTCGGCATCAAGCGTGGCCTGATGACCACCGTGCACGCCGCCACCGCGACGCAGAAAACCGTCGACGGCCCCAGCAACAAAGACTGGCGCGGCGGCCGCGGCATCCTCGAGAACATCATCCCCAGCAGCACCGGCGCCGCCAAGGCCGTGGGCGTGGTGATCCCCGAGCTGAACAAGAAGCTCACCGGCATGAGCTTCCGCGTGCCCACCTCCGACGTGTCGGTCATCGACCTGACGGCCGAGCTGGTGAAGGAAGCCAGCTGGGACGACATCTGCACCGCCATGAAGGCCGCCGCCGCCGGCCCGATGAAGGGCGTGCTGGCCTACACCGAGGACAAGGTCGTCGCGACCGACTTCCGCGGCGAGCCCTGCACCAGCGTGTTCGACGCCGACGCCGGCATCGCGCTGGACAAGACCTTCGTCAAGGTCATCGCCTGGTACGACAACGAGTGGGGTTATTCGAACAAGGTGCTCGAGATGGTGCGGGTGATGGCGGCCAAGTGATGGCGCCGGCCCCGGCGTAACGCCGTCGCGGCGGCGCCCGCCGGGCGCTGTCGCGCCGCATGCGTTACGACGCGACACACGCGGCTGCTGCAGCCGTCAGGGTGCGCCCCTAAACTGGGGCAATGCGCTTGCCCCTCCTCGCCCTGGCTGCCACGGCAGCCGCCTTGTGGAACCTCCCGGCGGCCTCGGCCGCCACCCTGGCCCCGGTGGCTGGCGAGGTGATCGTCGGCTTCAAGCCCGGCGCCGACACCCTGCGCCGCCACCCGATGGCTGAGCGCTTGGCAGCGGTCCAGGCGCAACGCGTGCTGCAGCAGCGGGCCGAGGGCCTGGGCACGCGGCTCGGCAGGCCGATCATGGCGGGCAACGCCGTGGGCCGCGGCGTGCAGGTGGTGCGTGCGGAGGGCATGGACGCCACTGAACTGGCGCGCCGCCTGGCGGCCCACCCCGACGTGGCCTACGCCGTGCCCAACGGCCGCAAGCAGCGCGTGGCCGCGCCCAACGACCCGCTGTACCCTGCCAGCACCACCGAGCGCCGCAGCAACGGCACCGTGCTGCAAGACGGCCCGGCGAGCGGCCAGTGGTACCTGCGGGCACCCGACGCCACCATCCGTTCGGCCATTGGCATCGAGGCCGCCTGGGCGCGCACACGTGGCAGCGCTGGCGTGGTGGTGGCGGTGCTGGACACGGGTGTGCGCCTGGATCACCCCGACCTTGCCTCAAGGCTTCTGCCCGGCTACGACTTCGTCACCAACGCCACTGTGGCCAACGACGGTGACGGCCGCGACGCCGACCCCAGTGACCCCGGCGACTGGGTCACCCGCGCCGAGGCCGGCCAGGCGCCATTCACCGGCTGCAGCGCATCGTCGAGCAGCTGGCACGGCACGGCGACCAGCAGCCTGGTCGGCGCCGCCACCGACGACGCCGCCGGCATGGCCGGCGCCGCCCCTGGCGTGCGCGTGTTGCCGGTGCGCGTGCTGGGCAAGTGTTTCGGCACCGACGATGACATCGTCGCCGGCATGCGCTGGGCGGCCGGCCTGCCGGTGGACGGCGTGCCGACCAACCCGAACCCGGCCAAGGTGCTGAACCTCAGCCTGGGCGGCGGCGGCGCCTGCGGCGCGGCCTACCAGGCCGCGGTCGATGAGATCACGGCTGCGGGCGTGCTGGTGGTGGCGGCGGCCGGCAACAGCGTCGGTGGGCCTGTGAACGAGCCGGCCAACTGCCGGGGCGTGGTGGGGGTCGTGGCGCTGCGCCACATCGGCAGCAAGGTCGGCTTCTCTGACATGGGGCCCGAGATCGGGATCGCCGCGCCTGGCGGCAACTGCATCAACGTCGCGTCGGGCACGCCCTGCCTGTACCCCATCCTCGCCGCCTCCAACAGCGGCACCCAGCAACCGCGGGCCTCGAGCTGGTCCACCAGCTACGACATCACGGTCGGCACGAGCTTCTCTTCGCCTCTAGTAGCGGCAGTGGCTGGGCTGATGGTTTCGCGCAACCCAGCACTCGCCCCTGCTGAATTGACTTCGCTCATGAAGTCCACGGCACGGCCATTCCCCACCACCGGCGCTGACAACGGACCGGATGACCCGACTCCGGTGCCCGTCTGCGGCAGCGGCGCGGCTACAGGACCCAGTGGTCAATGCTATTGCACCACCGCTCTGTGCGGCGCTGGCATGCTGGACGCTGGCCTGGCCTTGCAGGCCGCCGCTGCACTGGCTGCGCCAGGCACTGGTGCCACCATTGGGCTGCGCAACGCCGACCCTGTGGCTGGCCAGACTTTGGAGCTTTACGTCACAGGCAGCGGCAGCGCCACGCCAGCCGCTTACTTGTGGCAGCTGCTCGATGGCGGCGGTACCACCTTGGGCTTCAGCGGTGCCACCAGCGGCGCCACGGCGCAGCTACCCACCTCAGCCGCAGGCACGGTGCGGGTGCGCCTGACCGTGATCGATAGCAGCAGCACCAGTACCACTGGGGAGTTGGCAATCGTTGTGCGCAGCCCCAGCACGGGCGGCGGCTCACCAGACGGTGGTGGTGGTGGTGGTGCCTTGACAGCGCCCTGGCTGGCCGGCCTCGTGCTGGCCGTGGCCGTGCTCGGTGCGCTGCGGCGCCGCGACTGATCCCACACCCGTTCGCGTGGCACCCACCCCGTTCGCGCTGAGCCCGCCCGGCGGGCCTCAGCGCGTGGCGTTGCAGGGCCTGAAGCCCGCCGCGATCAGCTTGTCGGCCTGTTCGGTGGCCAGCCGCGGCGCGCGCAGCAGGATGCCCTCGTTGCGGCCCGGCAACGCCACCACGCGGGCGCCGCGTAGGGCTTTCGGCGCCTTGGCCTTCAGCCAGGTCTCGGCGGCCGCGCGGCTGTCGTGGCGCGAGAGCACGAAGCCCGGCGCCAGCTCGGCCGGGCTCGTCAGCCGCTCGAAGCTCAGGCCGAGGCGGCGCAGCTCTTCCTCGCGCGCGGTGCGCGGGCCGGCCTCGGCGTAGCGGCCGCCGAAGACGATCCAGCGCGCCGCCGTGCCCGACTCGCGGCGCTCCACTGCGTCGGGGGCCACCAGGGCTTCGCTCAGCCGGAACTCGGCCTGGCCCAGCGCGGGCTCTAGGAGCGGCCCGGCCTCGACGCAGCGCAGCGCCGCCTCGCGCGCTGCCTGCAGGGCGGCACTGGCGCTCGTGGGCGGCAGCACCGTCACGGCGTCGGGCGCCACCTGCGCGGCCAGCCGCTGCGGCTCGCGTTCGGCGTGGCGGGGCGGTGGGCCGAACCAGCCTTGCGCCCAGGCGAAGTACAGCCCATTGGCCAGCAGCAGCACCACCACGAGGGCGCGCAACATCGGCGTCAGTGCCTTGCTGTCATGGCACGGCAGCCAGCCGCACGCTGGCTTCGCCGCTGACGACCCGGTGGCAGGCGCCAGCGGCGCGCACGAGCAGCGCGCCGAACGTGTCGACGCCCTCGGCGGTGCCCTCCAGCGCGAGCCCGCCGCTCACGCCCACTGCGCGGCCGCGCAGCAGGTCGCGCCGGGTGAAGGCGTCCTGGAAGGGCGCGAAGCCCCCGCGCTCGAAGCGCTTGAGCGCCTGCGCCAGCGGCACGGCCACGGCCGCCAAGGCAGCTGGTGCGCTGGCCGCGGGGCTCAGCTCCTGCAGGCAGGCATAGCCGTGGTGCAAGGGCGTGGTCGCACCCGGGGCGGGCTCTTCGCGCGGCCGCACGTTCAGGCCGACGCCGACGACCACCATGCGCTGCGTGCCCACGGCCACCGTCTCGATGAGGATGCCACCGAGCTTGCGGCCGCCCGCCGGTGCCGCCGCGTCGTGCAGCCAGAGGTCGTTGGGCCACTTCAGCGCCAGGCGCGCCGCGGCGGGCGCGGCCGCCAGGGGATCGAGTGCATCGGCCAGCGCCACGCCCACCGCCAGCGACAGGCCGCCCCACTGCATTGGCGCCATCGGCAAGGCCAGCGAGAAGGTGAGCGATCGGCCCGGCGCGCTGACCCACCCCCGCCCCAACCGGCCACGGCCGGCCGTCTGCTCCTCGGCCACCAACAGGCAAGGGGCGAGGTCGGCGTCGGGGTCGCCGCCAAGCTCGCGCGTGCGCTCCAGCAGCCGTGTGTTGGTGCTGTCCAGACGCGCCACGACCTCGACGCTGAGCCCCGGCAGCACCGGCTGCAACTGCACCCACAGCGCCTCGGCGCCCCAGTGCAGGTGGGGCGTGGCGGGGTGCAGGGCGGGGAAGGCCACGCCAGGTACGTCGGCTACGGCCGGGCTCAGCGCTTGGGCGCCAGCATCGTGTGCCGGCAGCGCGGGCTGCCGCAGCGGCACTCGTACTGCTTCTTCAGCGCCTTGGTGTAGCGCTGGTCGATGACGAGGCCATAGTCGTAGAACAGTTCCTCGCCCGGCGAGAGCTCGCGCAGCGCCTCGATGAACACGCGGCCGTCGTCGGTTTCGTTGGCGCGGCAATTGGGCTCGCAGGCGTGGTTGATCCAGCGCGAGGCGTTGCCGCCGAACTTGGCGTCGATGACGTGGCTGCCGTCATCGAGGCTGAAGTAGAAGGTATGGTGCGGGTCGGTGGGGTCGTGCGGGTGGCGGCGCAGCGCCTCGGGCCAGGTGATGACCTCGCCGGTGTATTCGATGAGGCGTTCACCCGCAGCGATGGCCTGCAGCGCGAACACGCCCTTGCCATGCACGCCGCTCTTGCGCACCTGGATGCGGCGGCCGCCGGGGCCGGCGGGCGTGACGGGCTTGACGGGCTTTGTCACGGAACGCACTTGCGGGGTCTTCTTCATTCGGTACATTGAAAACATGCGGGTGCGCGTGTGCGCGTGACGCCCGCGCGCATACACGAGAGCGGCGACGCATTGTAGGGAGCAGGTGCCGCGACCCAACCAGACACACCATGACGAAGACGATCATCATTGCCGAGAAGCCCAGCGTGGCGCAGGACATCGTCCGCGCGCTCACGCCGGGGACGACCAAGTTCGAGAAGCACGCCGACCACTTCGAGAACGACGACTACGTCGTCACCAGCGCGGTCGGCCACCTGGTGGAGATCAAGGCGCCGGACGACTACGACGTCAAGCGCGGCAAGTGGAGCTTCGCCAACCTGCCGGTGGTGCCGCCGCACTTCGACGTGGCGCCCATCGACAAGGCCAAGAGCCGGCTCACGGCCGTGGTGCGGCTGGTCAAGCGCAAGGACGTCGGCGCCATCATCAACGCCTGCGACGCCGGGCGCGAGGGCGAGCTGATCTTCCGCCTCATCCTGCAGTACGCCTTTGGCGACAAGGCCCACGGCAAACCCATCCGCCGCCTGTGGCTGCAGAGCATGACGCCGCAGGCCATCCGCGACGGCTTCGACAAGCTGCGCTCCGACCAGCAGATGCTGGGCCTGGCCGACGCCGCGCGCAGCCGTTCTGAGGCCGACTGGCTGGTGGGCATCAACGGCACGCGCGCGATGACGGCCTTCAACTCGCGCGACGGCGGCTTCTTCCTCACCACCGTGGGCCGCGTGCAGACGCCCACGCTCAGCATCGTGGTCGAGCGCGAAGAGAAGATCCGCAAGCACGTGAGCCGCCCGTACTGGGAGGTGAAGGCCAGTTTCGACGCCACCGCCGGCCAGTACGAGGGCAAGTGGTTCGACCCCAAGTTCAAGAAGGGCGAGGATGCGGATGCCCGCGCCGACCGCCTGTGGAACGAGGCCGATGCGCGCGCCATCGAGCAGGCCGTGCGCGGCCAGCCCGCCAGCGTGGTGGACGAGGCCAAGCCCAGCACGCAGGCCAGCCCCTTGCTGTACGACCTGACGACGCTGCAGCGCGAGGCCAACTCGCGCTTCGGCTTCAGCGCCAAGACCACGCTGTCGCTGGCGCAGGCGCTGTATGAAAAGCACAAGGTGCTCACCTACCCGCGTACCGACAGCCGCGCGCTGCCCGAAGACTATGTCGGCACCGTCAAGCAGACCATGGCCATGCTGGCCGACGAAGACCTGCCCGGCCCGCTGCGCGAGCTCAACGGCCACGCGCGCAAGGCCCTGAACGACGGCTACGTGAAGCCCGTCAAGCGTGTGTTCGACAACACCAAGGTGTCCGACCACTTCGCCATCATCCCCACGCTGCAGGCACCGAAGAGCCTGAGCGAGATCGAGCTGAAGCTCTACGACATGGTCGTCAAGCGCTTCATCGCGGTGTTCTACCCGAGCGCCGAGTTCATGGTCACCACGCGCACCAGCACCGTGAAGGCGGGTGCGGCGGAGCACCGCTTCCAGACCAACGGCAAGGTGCTCGTCAACCCCGGCTGGCTGGCGGTGTACGGCAAGGAGGCGCAGGACGACGACGCCAACCTGGTGGCGGTTGCGCCGGGCGAGCTCGTCAAGACCGAGAGCGTGGACGTGCTGGCGCAGAAGACGCGCCCGCCCGCGCGCTACACCGAGGCCACGCTGCTGAGCGCGATGGAAGGGGCGGGCAAGCTCATCGACGACGAGGAACTGCGCGACGCGATGAAGGAGAAGGGCCTGGGCACGCCGGCCACGCGCGCCGCCACCATCGAAGGGCTCATCAACGAGAAGTACATGCTGCGCGACGGCCGCGAGCTCGTGCCCACGGCCAAGGCCTTCCAGCTGATGACGCTGCTGCGCGGCCTGGCCATCGAGGACCTGACCAAGCCCGAGCTCACCGGCCAGTGGGAGTACCAGCTCGCCGAGATGGAACACGGCCGCCTGAGCCGCGACCAGTTCATGGGCGAGATCGCGAAGATGGCCGAGCGCATCGTCAAGAAGGCCAAGGAGTACGACCGCGACACCATCCCCGGCGACTACGCCACGCTGGCGGTGCCCTGCCCCAACTGCGGCGGCGTGGTGAAGGAGAACTACCGCCGCTTCGCCTGCGCGGGCGCCGACGGCGTGGAAGAGGGCTGCGGCTTTTCCATCACCAAGATCCCGGCCGGCCGCGCCTTCGAGACGGCCGAGGCCGAGGGCTTCATCCGCGACAAGAAGATCGGCCCGCTCGAGGGCTTCCGCAGCAAGGCCGGCTGGCCCTTCACGGCCGAGCTCAAGCTGGTGCGCGACGACGAGATCGCCAACTGGAAGCTCGAGTTCGATTTCGGCGACGACGCCGCCCAGGGCCAGGCCGACGGCGAGCCGGTGGACTTCGGCGACCAGCAGAGCCTGGGCATCTGCCCCAAGTGCAAGGGCCATGTCTACGAACACGGCGCGAACTACGTCTGCGAGCACACGGTCGGCGCGCACGTGACCTGCGACTTCAAGAGCGGCAAGATCATCCTGCAGCAGGCCGTGTCGCACGAGGAGTTCAGCAAGCTGCTGAGCACGGGCAAGACGTCCCTGCTGCAGGGCTTCGTGTCGAACAAGACGCGGCGCGCGTTCAAGGCCTACCTGGCCTGGGACCCGAAGGAAGGCAAGGTCAGCTTCGAGTTCGAGCCGCGGCCCGAGCGCAAGCCGGCCGCCGGCGCGGCGGCCAAGAAGGCGCCTGCCAAGAAGGCCGCCAAGAGCTGAAGCCTGGGTGGCGCGGCGAGTACGCTTCGACAGGCTCAGCGCGAACGGGATGCAGCGCTTCGACAGGCTCAGCGCGAACGGAGTCTGCTGAGCTCCCATGACCACCGCCATCGCCTTCAAGCTGCTGGCCATCCTGGCCACGGTGGCGCTGGGTTGGCTGGCTGCGCGGCTGAACTGGCTCAGCAGCGCCGGTGTCGATCGCGTGGCTGCGGCGCGGGTGCTGTCCGACGCGGCCTTCATGGTGTTCGTGCCGGCGCTGCTGTTCCGCACCACCGTGCGGCTCGACCTGGCCGCGATGCCGCTGCCCCTGCTGGCCGCCTTCTTCCTGCCGATGGTGGCGCTGCTGCTGGCCGTGCACGCCGCCAGCCTGTGGCGGGCGCGGCGCCAGCCGTTGCCGGCGGCGGCGCCGGCCACGCGCGCCGTCACGGCCACGTTCGCGAACTCGGTGCAACTCGGCATCCCGATGGCCGCTGCGCTGTTTGGCGAGGCCGGCCTGGCGCTGCACATCGCACTCGTGAGCCTGCACGCGCTGGTGCTGCTGTCGCTGGCCACGGCGCTGGCCGAAAGCGCGCTGGCGCGCGAACGCGCCCGTGCCGACGGCGGCAGCAGCCTGGCCCGCACGCTGATGCACACGGTGCGGCAGACGGTCGTGCACCCGGTGGTGCTGCCGATCCTGGTGGGCCTGGCCTGGAACCTCACCGGCCTGGGCCTGCACCCGGTGGTCGACGAGGTGCTGGCACTGCTGGCCAGCGCCGTGGTGCCGCTGTGCCTGCTGCTCATCGGCCTGTCGCTGGCCG
>JAIYDH010000309.1 GCA_027487585.1 Rubrivivax sp. | reverse complement strand
TCGGCCAAGGCGGCGAAGAACTTGGTCGACGGCGTGTTGCGGCCCAGCAGCTGGGCCTCGCGCAGGCGCTGCACCGCCACGTTGAGCGCCAGCGACTGGCCGGCGGCCAGCTCGGGCAGAACGGCCAACACGGCGTCGATGCGGGTGTGGGCGGGAGACAGGACCGACGGGGGCGGCGGCGGCGCGCTGGCCGGCGACTCGTCCTTGGGCATCGGCGCCGTCGGGGCGGTCTTGCGCGCCGACTTGCGGGCTGCAGTCTTGGCGGCGGCCTTGGGTGCAGCCTTGCCCGCGGGCTGCGCGCCCTCGGCCGGGCCTGCGGGCACCGGGGATGCCTCGGCTGCTGCGGCTTCTGCCGGGGCGGCCTTCTTCGAGGTACTCCGCTTCGTCGCCGCCTTCTTGGCGGCCGGCACCTTGGCCACGGCCGTCTTGCGCGCGGCGGCCTTGCGCGCGGGCGTCTTGCGCGCCGCCGTCGTGGCCTCGGACTTGTGGTGCTCCAGCACCGTGTAGTCGTCGTAGACGTCCTGCGTCTCGTCGCCCGTCTTGCCCTTCTGGCCGATGCCGCGCACGACGCAGCCCTTCTCGCGCAGGCGCTGCACCAGCGGCGCGAAGTCGCTGTCGCTGCTGGCGATCACCACCACGTCGGGCCGCTCGGCCAGCACCAGGTCGATGGCGTCGACGGCGAGCGCGATGTCGGTGCTGTTCTTGCCGGCGGCCAGGTTGACCATCGGCTTGATGCCCAGGCGCTTGAACGCCGACTGGTGCTTGACGGCGCTTTCGGCCGTGCAGTACGCGCGGCGCACGTGCAGGCCACCGTGCTGGTTGAGCAGCAGGCGGATGGCCTGCTCCATGATGTCGATCGACACGTTGTCGGCGTCGATCAGCAGCATCACGCGCTCGGGGTTGCTCATGTCAGGGTCCAGTTCAGGGTTTCGCCGGCGCGCAGCGGCTTGATGACGGCGTCGCCGAAAGGCAGCGATTCGGGCAGGGTCTGCGGCTGGCGCTTCAGCGTCACCGTGCCCTCGTTCAGCGGCAGGCCGTAGAAGCGCGGGCCGTGCTCGCTGGCGAAGCCTTCGAGCTGGTGCAGTGCGCCGACGGCCTCGAAGGCCTCGGCGTAGAGCTCCAGCGCCACCGGCGCGGTGTAGCAGCCGGCGCCGCAGATGCTCTGCTCCTTGAGCTGCGCGGCATGTGGGGCGCTGTCGGTGCCAAGGAAGAACTTGCCGCTGCCCGAGGTGGCCGCGGCCACCAGCGCCTGGCGATGGCGTTCCTTCTTCAGTACCGGCAGGCAGTAGTGGTGCGGGCGCAGGCCGCCGACGAAGAGCGCGTTGCGGTTGTAGAGCAGGTGGTGGGCGGTGAGCGTGGCCGCCGTCAGCGGGCCGGCTTCGGCCACGTACTGCGCGGCGTCGGCGGTGGTGATGTGCTCGAACACCACGCGCAGGCCGGGGAAGTCGCGGCGCAGCGGCTGCATCACGCGCTCGATGAACACGGCCTCGCGGTCGAAGACGTCGATCTCGCCGTCGGTGACCTCGCCGTGCACCAGCAGCAGCAGGCCTTCGCGCTGCATGGCCTCGAGCGTGGCATTGGTCTTGCGGATGTCGGTGACGCCGGCGTCGCTGTTGGTGGTGGCCCCGGCCGGGTAGAGCTTGAGCGCCACGACGCCGGCCGCCTTGGCGCGCACGATCTCCTCGGGCGGTGTGTTGTCGGTCAGGTACAGCGTCATCAGCGGCTCGAAGGGCATGCCGGCGGGCAGGCACGCCAGGATGCGTTCACGGTAGGCCACGGCGGCCGCGGCCGTGGTGACTGGCGGCCGCAGATTGGGCATGACGATGGCGCGCGCGAACTGGCGCGCCGTGGCCGGCAGCACGGCAGCCAACGCGGCGCCGTCGCGCAGGTGCAGATGCCAGTCGTCAGGGCGGCGGATGGTGAGGGAGCCGGCATGCTGATGGGTTGCGCTCATGCAGAGGATTCTCCCATCGGGCTGGGGCAAGCGGTGGTCTCGGCCCCCGGGTGGCGCCCCGTCCTAGTAGCGGCCGGTGATCCCGGCGACGCGCAGGTACAGCGTCGCCGCCGAGGCCACGACGACCCGGGTGAGCCAGCCACGCAGGCCTCGGCGCATGGGCTCGGTGACCTCGGTCGACAAGGCGAACGCCGCATCGAAGCGCTGGGCCAGCTGCTGCGAAAAGCCGGCGTCGCGCACCACCACGTTGGCCTCCAGGTTGAGCAGCAGGCTCAGCGGGTCGATGTTGCTGCTGCCGACCGTGGCCCAGTCGTCGTCAACGCGCGCCACCTTGGCATGCAGGAAGGCCGGCGTGTACTCGAAGATTTGCACACCGTGGCCGCGCAGCTCGTCGTACACGGCCTGCGCTGCCAGCGCGGCGATGCGGTAGTCGACCTTGCCCTGCAGCAGCAGGCGCACGCGCACGCCCCGCTGCGCCGCGGTCCGCAGCGCACGGCGGAAGCGGTGGCCCGGGTAGAAGTAGGGCACGGCGATGTCCACCGAGTCGCGGGCACGGCGGATGGCCTCGGTGAAGCTGCCCTCGATGACACGTCGCTGGCGCAGGTTGTCGCGCACCAGGAAGGCACCTCGCACGGGGCGCGGGTCGTCGATGGCCTCGTCCAGCTCCAGCGCCGCCGGACCGCGCAACTGCTGCAGCAGGCCCATCGTCTCGCCCACCGGGTGTTCGCTGGCGGCAGCCATGCGGAACTCGCTGCGCCAGTGGCGCGCCAGGTGGGCGCGTGCCCACATCGCCCGCGTGGCGGCGCGTGCGCTCAGCGCCAGCGGGCCGCGCAGCTCGATGGCGAAGTCCAGCCGCGGTTGATCAGACCAGCCGTGGTTCAAGTCGTGGCGATCGTCGATGAGGTTGATGCCGCCGACAAAGGCCGTGAGCGCGGCGCCGCCGTCGCACACGCAAAGCTTCTGGTGCAGCCGCCGCAGTTGCCCCGGCTGCAGCCAGGCCCACCAGCGGTCGAGCGGGCGAAACACCTCCAGCTGCACGGCGCTGCCGGCAAAGCGCGCGCGCACCGCGGGCAGCGACTTGATGCTGCCGAAGCCGTCGATCACCACGCGCACCGTCACGCCGCGCGCGGCGGCGTCGATCAAGGCCTGCGCCACGGTCTGCGCGGCGGAGTCGTCGTGAAAGATGTAGGTGGCGAGCCAGACCTCGTGCCGCGCTGCGCCGATGGCCGCCACCATGCGCGGGAACAGCTCGTCGCCACCCTGCAGCAGCGCCACCTCGTTGCCACCCATGAAGCGCGGCACCGGCACGCCCGCCAGATCGCGCAGCGTGTCGCGCAGGCTCTTCTTCATGTCAGCGCCAGCTCGGCGATCAGCGGCAGATGGTCGGACATGCGCGCCCAGGCCATGCCGCGCGGCACCATGGTGGACGTGCAGCTCAGGCCACGCAGGTAGAAGCGGTCGAGCGAGAACACCGGCGCCAGCGACGGAAACGTGGCCTGAGCCGCGGCGCCTGCCCCGGGCCGCCGCGCGCGCTGCAGGCCGGCGTCTCGCATTGGCGCGTCGAGCCGCTCGCCCCAGTCGTTGAAGTCGCCGGCCACCACCAGCGGGGCGTCGGCCGGCACGTGGCGCTCGATGTAACGGGCCAGGCGCTCGACCTGGCGCACGCGGCTGCGGTGCACGAGGCCGAAGTGCACCACCACCGCGTGCACCATCAGGCCGGCCCATTGCACCGGCACGTGCAGCAGGCCGCGCTGCTCGAAGCGGTGGTCGCTCACGTCGTGGTGGCCGATGTCGCCCATCGGCCAGCGCGCCAGCAGCGCGTTGCCGTGCTCGCCGTGGCGCGTGTAGGCGTTGCTGCGGTAGGCCACCTCGTAGCCTTCGGGCGCCAGGTACTCGGCCTGCCCCTGCTGCGGCCAGCCGAAGTGCGTGCGGTCGAAGCGGCGCGCCTCGCGCGTGTGAAAGAGCCGCACCTCCTGCAGGAACACGAGGTCGGCGTCGAAGGCCTCGACGGCGAGGCCCAGGTTGTGGATCTCCAGCCGCTTGCGCGGGCCGACCCCGCGCACACCCTTGTGGATGTTGTAGGTGGCCACGCGCAGCACGCCCAGGCCGGTGTGGGGCGTCAGCAGCGATGACTGCAGCGTGGCGTGGCCGCTGCCGTGACCAAGATGCCGCGGGTTCATCGCCCGATCATCGCGCGCTCAGAGCACGAGCCGAAGCGGCAGTGTGCGGATGGCCTCGGCATTGCTGGGCGAAAAGCAGCGTTCGGCGGCCTCTTGCCAGGGCAGCCAGGCATAGGCCACGTGTTCGCGCGGCGCCAGCACCGGCACGCAGGGCGCGGGCAGCTCGAGGCCGAACCAGTGCTCGGTGTTGCTCGTCACGCCCGGAGCGTAGCGGTGACGCCACTGCGGATAGATCTCGTAGACGATCTCGTGCTGCCAGTCGGTGAGCACGCCACCCTGGGCCGGGCCGAGGCCGGTTTCTTCTTCGGCCTCGCGCAGCGCGGCATCGCGCGGCGGCTCGTCGAGTGCATCGAGCGAGCCGGTGACGCTTTGCCAGAAACCGGCGCGGTCGGCGCGCTCGATCAGCAGCACGTCCAGCGCCGGGGTATGGATCACCACCAGCACCGAACGCGGGATCTTGAACGGCCGTGCCGCCGTCACGACGCAAGCCCCTCGGCCGCCGCGGCTCAGGCCGCCTTCGGGTTGCGCAGGCGGATGTGCAGCTCGCGCAACTGCGCCTCGTCGACCAGGCTGGGCGCGCCCGTCAGCAGGCACTGCGCGCGCTGCGTCTTCGGGAAGGCGATGACGTCGCGGATGCTCTCCGCCCCCGTCATCAGCGTGGCGATGCGGTCCAGGCCGAAGGCCAGGCCCCCGTGCGGCGGCGCGCCGTACTGCAGCGCGTCGAGCAGGAAGCCGAACTTCACCTTCTGCTCCTCGGGCGTGATGTTCAGCGCCTCGAAGACCGTGGCCTGCACGTCGGCGCGGTGGATGCGCACCGAGCCGCCGCCGATCTCCCAGCCGTTGAGCACCATGTCGTAGGCCTTGGCGATGCAGGCGCCGGGATCGGTCTTCATCAGCACCTCGTGGCCGTCCTTCGGGGCCGTGAAGGGGTGGTGCACCGCGTTCCAGCGCTTGCTGTCGTCGTCGTACTCGAACATCGGGAAGTCCACCACCCACAGCGG
>JAIYDH010000300.1 GCA_027487585.1 Rubrivivax sp. | reverse complement strand
TGGTGCACTTTCATCTCGGGGTCTCCGGCAGTGGGGAGGTTGAAGAAGGGGTGCCCCGCACAAACGCGGCACCGCCGTTCGCCCGGGTGCCAAAGCCGACCAGCGGCCTCATCACCCAGACGGTGGCGATCAACAGCACGATCTCGATCGCATACACAAAAGCATAGCCGCTCGCAGGGCCGCGCCACGCCGACGCCTCAATGACCCCGGGTCCCCATGCGACGACGGCGTCACGGAGCAGGCCCCCGCAGGCCACGGCAACGCCCGCGGCGGTGGCCTGCACGGCGCCCCAGACACCCAGCGCCAAGCCGGCTTGTTCACGAGGGGCGCTGTTCATCGTCACGGTCAGCATGCCGTGCGCGAACAGGCCGCCGCCAAAGCCGATCAGCACCACGCCGGCCACGAACAGGGGCACCGAAAGCGTCAACGCAGCCACCAGCACAGCGGCAAAGGCCGGCGCGCCCAGCCCGGCACCGAGCATCGCCATCGAGGCGGCGTCCAGCGGCTGGCCCTGGCCGCCCAGCGCCCGGGGCCAGCCGCGCGTGAGCAAGCGCGAAGCCAGCGTGAAGCCGACGAGCCCGCCGCTGGCAAAGGCGGCCGTCAGCCAGGTGGTCTGGCCGACGCTCATGCCGAGCACCTGTGCACCATAGGGCTCGAGCAGCACGTCCTGCATCGCAAAGCCCATGGTGCCCAGGCCGATGGCCAGCAGCCGACGGGGCGTGCCGTCGATAGCGACGTAGGTGTCCCAGGCCTGGCGGAAATCGATCTCGGGCGCGGGGTCGCGCAGGCGGCTGCGGCCGATGGACTCCTGACGCCAGAGTGCGACGGTGTTCAGCACCAGCGTGACCAGCGCGCAAGCCTGGATCACCTGCACCAGACGCCCGGGCGTGAACTCGGCCAGCACGGCGCCAAAGGCGAAGGCGCTGACGATGGTGCCCACCAGCAGCATCACGTACATGAAGCCAACCACCTTGGGGTGGTCTTCGCCCGGCGCCAGGTCGGTGGCCAGCGCAAGGCCGGCGGTCTGCACGGTGTGCACGCCGGCGCCCATCAGCAGGAAGGCCACCGCCGCACCCGCAGGCCCGAACCAACTGGGCCAGCTGGCGCTGTCGCCCTGGCCCGCCAGCACCAGCAAGGCAAACGGCATCATCGCCAGGCCGCCGAACTGCAGCATCGTGCCCATCCAGATGTAGGGCACGCGCTTCCAGCCCAGCGCGCTGCGGTGGTGATCGGACTTGAAGCCGATGAAGGCGCGCACGGGCGCGTACAGCACCGGCAGCGCCACCATCAAGGCCACGAGGCCGGCACTGACGCCGAGCTCCACGATGAGCACGCGGTTGAGTGCGCCGACCAGCAGCGCCAGCGCCATGCCCACGCTCACCTGGAACAAGGACAGGCGCAGCAGCCGCGACAGCGGCAGCGTCTCGCTCGCCGCATCGGCGAACGGCAGGAATCTGGGACCCAGCTCGGCCCAGCGGCGCATCATCTGGCGGCTCAAGGGGCTCATGTGCGCAGGGATCGATCGGTGTGAGGACGACCACCCGGTGCGTTGACCATGTCAGCGCACCGGGCGACCTCCCGGCAGCCTGAGCCGCCGGGTCGGGGAGGCCAAGGCGCCTACTGCTTTGCCGTTGGCGGCGCCGCCGCCGCCGTGGTGGCAGGGGCATCGGCCATCGCCGTGACGGCAGACTTGCCGTCGAGGAACTTCTTCACCCACGTGGTGTTGGTCACCAGCATGTAGTGAACGCTGAACGAGCCGATGGCCACCGCGCCAAGGAACAGCGGGATGCCAACCGTCGGCCGGACCACGAGCCAGAGCTTTCCGTAGATCATGTTGTCTCCTTCTCGCTCACTTCAGCCAGGGCGAATAGATGTACGCAAACAGGTGCGCGAGAGCGGCGATGAAGCCGAAGATCTGCGTGCCCTGGATGAGGTGCTTGTGGATCTCTTCCGACTGCTCTTCGGTCAGGCCTGTCGGCCAGACCTTGTCCGATCCGGTTGCGTCTGCCATTTTTTTCTCCTATGTGGGAGCACTACGAACTCGTGCAAAACCTGCACGCGGGTTGGGTTCGCCTCGCCCCATGGAGGGTGGGCTACTGTCATTGTGAACTTACACGTTTTGAAGTCAAGTCGGATTGACATCAATCTGTCCCGGGTGTTGACAGGAGTCAACGCAAAGGGCGCCGCTCATGCGCGCCTGGGCATGCGAAAGGGCAGCAGCGCCTGCACCCAGGGCGCGGCAAAGCGCTGCGCCGACAGCGTCTCGTGCACGCCGGTGGTGTCGTGTCCCGCCAGGCGCGTGCGCACCAGCGAACGCGCATAGAACGGGGTGTCTTCGAGCGTCTCCAGCACGGCGGCCGGGCCGCGCGCGCCGGCGGCGGTGCCTTCGCTGCGCAGGCGCCGGCCTATTCGCCAGCCGGTGGCAGGCAAGGCATGGCGCTCGGGCACGGCCAGCGCCGTGGTGCTGCCGTCGGGGTGGAAGCGGCGCGCGATCTGCCGCTCGCCACCCGACTTGAGGCCGACGTCGTAGATGACCGCGGTGCTGCCATCGGGCAGCGGCGCACGCATCCAGTCCCAGGTGGTGAAGGGTTCGCTGATCGGCTCGTCGCCCTCGTTGCTGTCGAGGTAGGCGCTGCCCTGCCACTGGAGCGAAGGCGAGTCGAGCGCGACC
>JAIYDH010000314.1 GCA_027487585.1 Rubrivivax sp. | reverse complement strand
TGCTGGCGTCCTTCCAGGCCGCATCGCCGATCTTGAACTCGTGACGGCCTTCGAGTTTGACGTTCAGGTAGTAGGCGTCGCAGCTGAACTGGAACTGGTAGTCGTCGAGCGCCGCCCAGTTGTTGGGCGTGCCGCGCAGGTAGAGGGCCGTGGCGCCCAGCGGCGGCTCGTTGGCGGGGCACTCGTCGATGCGCAACTCGGGCGTGGTGGGGGCGGCCATGGTGACGGTGAAGCGGTAGGTGCCGGGCGCAGTGGTGGAGTTCGCGCCGCCAAAGCGACGCTGCATCTCGGGCCCCTTGGGCACGAGTCGCCGGCCGTCGGCGCTGCCGTAGTCGGCGTCGGCGCTCCAGCCTTCGTCGCCGAGCTTGAAGCGGTGCTCGCCCTGCAGCCGGGTGACCAGCTCCCAGCGGTTGCAGAACCAGGTGAAGCGCTGCGCCTCGGGTGCGGCCCAGGCGTTGAAGCTGCCGCGCAGGTAGACGGCGCGGCCCTGCAGCGGGTCGGGGCGACAGGCCGCGGCGGCGGACGCCGTCGGCGCTGCCTGCGCGAAGGCCAAAGCGGTGGCCAGCAGCAGCGCCGCGGCAGCCGCGGCGGCCGCGGCGGTCAATGGCCTAACGGACACGCTTGTAGGCACTGTAGCCCCCGCCGGGGCTGGCCTCGGGCACCAGCACCTTCACGCTCTTCGGCGGCATCACCATCTCCAGCAGACCGGTGGTGATGCGCTGCTTTTCGGAGCCACCCAGCGCGTCGACCATCATCCACACGTTCATCAGCTTGCTGTTGGCCACCATCACCGTCTCGCGCACCTCTGCATCCGACGGGTTGGCGACCACGACCACGGTGTCGAGCGCGCGGTCGGTGTGGCGCTCGAAGGCGAACAGGCGCTCGGTGGTCAGCGGGCGGAAGTCGCCCACGCGCAGCGCGCGGCGCTGCTTGCGCAGGCCGATGAGCTTGCGCGTCCAGGCCAGCGTCGGGTTGTCGTCGCGCACCAGGTCCCAACGCATGGGGCCGCGCATTTCGGGGTCCTCGCCGCCGGTCATGCCGACTTCGCTGCCGTAGTACAGGTTGGGAGCCGCCGGCAACGTGAACTGCAGCACCTGCGCGAGGCGCCGCGAGGGCTCGTGCGGCAGCGCGGTGGCAATGCGCGGCGTGTCGTGGTTGTCGAGCATCAGCCAGCTCTTCAGCAGGTTCTCGATGCCGCTGTCGGCCACCATGCGATCGACCATGCGCAGCGCCAGAGCCGGCGTCATGCGGCCATCGGCCAGCCGCAGCACGATCTCGCGCAGCGTGAAGTTCATGACGCCGTCGACCGCCGGGAACCATTCCTTCGGGTAGTTGGCGATCTCGCCCACCACCAGCGAGCCCGGCTTCTCGGCGTGCGCGGCCTTCGTGAGCTGCTCGAGCCACTGGAAGCCGATGTCCACGGCCACGTCGAGCCGCCAGCCGTCGACGCCGTCGCGCAGGTAGCTGCGCACGACCGAGTTCTTGGCGCCCCACACGTGCGCGCGCACCGCGGGGTTTTCGAGGTTCAGCTCGGGCAGGTTCTCGGCGAGCCACCACACGCGCGTGCCGCTCTGGTACTGCGGCCCAAAGTAGAACCAGTCCCGCCACTTCGACTGCGGGTTGGCCATCGCGTCCATGAAGATCGGCGCGTTGCGGCCCATGTGGTTGAACACGCCGTCCAGCACCAGCTTCATGCCGCGGCGGTGCACATCGGCGGCGAGCGCCTTCACATCCGCGCGCGTGCCGAACTCTGGGCTCACGGCCTGGTAGTCGAAGGCGTCGTACTTGTGGTTGGTGTAGGCCAGGTGGATGGGGTTGAGGTAGACGACGTCGGCGCCCAGGGTCTGGACGTGGTCGAGCCGGCTGCGGGTGCTGGCGATGTCGCCGCCCCAGAACTGGATCTCGTGGCTCCAGAGGCGCTCGCTCTCCAGGTAAACGCCGCGCTTGGGGTTCTCGGTCCAGGCATGCAGCGTCTTCGGCGCGGGGTAGAGGGCACGCTTGGCTTCGAGCTTGGCGCTGGGCGCGAAGCGGTCCACCAGCACCTGGTAGACGAGCGCGCCGATGCGCCAGTCTTTCTCGCGCCGCTCGTAGGTGCCGGCCGCGGCGGTGTCGGTGGTGTTGCCGGCGGGCGTGTCCACGCGCGTGGCGAAGCCCTGTGCGGCGGCCTGACCGGCGGCTGCCGGCAGCGCGCCGGCAGCCGCCGCAGCGGCCAGCAGTTGGCGGCGGGTCATCGTCATCCCTTCACGCCCCCGGCCGTGAGGCCGCTGACGATCCAGCGCTGCGCCAGCAGGAACACCAGCGTGATGGGCAGGCCCGAGAGCACCGCCGCGGCGGCGAAGTCGCCCCACAGGTAGCGCTGCTCGTAGAGGTAGAACTTGCTGCCCACCGCGAGCGTGAGGTTGGGCTCCTCGCGCAACAGGATGCTGGCCACCGGGTACTCGATGATGGTGCCGATGAAGGCCAGCACGAACACCACCATCAGGATCGGCACCGCCATCGGCAGCAGCACATGGCGGAAGGTCTGCCAGTGCGTGGCGCCGTCGACCTTGGCGTTCTCTTCGATCTCCACCGGGATGGTCTCGAAGTAGCCCTTGATGGTCCAGATGTGCATCGCCACGCCGCCCAGGTAGGCCACGATGAGGCCGGCGTGGGTTTCGATGCCCAGCCACGGCAGCTGCGTGCCGATGCCCTCGAAGATGGCGTAGATGGCGACCAGGGCCACTGCCACCGGGAACATCTGCAGCAGCAGCATGCTGTTGAGGATGAGCTGCTTGTGCGCGAAGCGCAGCCGCGCAAAGGCGTAGGCCGCGGTGGTGCTGATGGCCACGATGAGAAAGGCCGAGATCGTGGCGATCTTGATGCTGTTCCACAGCCACAGCAGCACCGGGAACGGCGGCTGCGTCACGCTGCCGTCGGCGTTGGTGACGGGGATGCCGAGTGCCAGCTGCCAGTGCTCGAAGCTGATCTGCGTGGGGATGATGCTGCCGGTGGCAAAGTTGCCCGGCCGCAGGCTGATGCTGATGACGGCGAGCAGCGGGAACAGCGTGAAGGCCAGCAGCACCCACAGCGCGCCGTGGGCGGCCCAGGCGCGCCAGCGCTGCTTCTTGCCGGTGACGATGGGCATGTCAGCGTCTCCCTTCGGGGCTGTTCGTGAAGCGCAGCTGCATCAGCGCCATCACCGCCACCAGGATGAAGATCAGTGTCGAGATCGCCGCCGCGAGGCCGAAGTTCTGGCCGCTGTCGGTGAAGGCGATGCGGTAGGTGTAGCTGACGAGGATGTCGGTGGTGCCCGCCGGCAGCTTGGTGTTCAGGAAGTCGGGCCGCCCATCGGTGAGCAGGCTGATGAGCACGAAGTTGTTGAAGTTGAACGCAAACGCGCTGATGAGCAGCGGCGTCAGCGGCCGCGCGATCAGCGGCGCGGTGATCTTCCAGAAGTTCGTCCAGGGGCTGGCGCCGGCCAGCGCGCTGGCCTCGTACAGGTCGCTCGGGATCGCCTTGATGAGGCCCGCGCACAGGATCATGATGTACGGGTAGCCCAGCCAAGTGTTGACGATGAGGATCATCATCTTGGCGAGCAGCGGCTCGGCAAACCACGCCGGGCGCACGCCGAACAGCGCATCGAGGATGGCGTTGATCTCGCCGAAGTTCTGGTTGAACAGGCCCTTCCACACCAGGATGCTGATGAAGCCCGGCACCGCGTAGGGCAGGAACAGCAGCGTGCGGTACAGCGTGCGGTGCTTCAGGCCCTCCCACTCCAGCAGCACCGCCAGCGACATGCCCAGGGCCGTGGACAGCAGCACCGTCAGGCCCGAGAACATCACCGTCCAGATGAAGATGCTGACGAAGGGGCCGCGGAAGTCGGCGTCCAGCAGCATGCGGCTGTAGTTGGCGAAGCCGATGCCGACCGTGAAGCCGGGCGAGATGCGCTCCACCTCGCCGCCGGCGCCGGCGGACTCGAAGTAGCCGGTTTCGCGGTTGGGCACGAAGACGCGGCCGCTGCCGGCCTGCACCAGCGCGCCATCGGGCCGCGCCGTCCACAGCGGCTCGATGGGGCCGAACTCGCGCAGGCCGGCGTACTGCACACGCTCGCCGCCGGGCAGCTGCAGCGCCAGGCGCTGCAGGCCTTCGCGTTGCGCGATCACTGCCTTCAGGTCGAGTGCCGGGCCTAGTGTGTTGGTGGGGGCGGTGCCCGCCTCGGGTGCCATCACCACCGGTGTGGCCGGCGGCGCGCCCAGGTCCAGCGGTGGCGACAGCAGCGGCTCGCCGCCGGCCTCGCCCGGCGCCAGCCGCAGGCGGTGCGCGCTGCCCTCGGCATGCAGCGTGTAGGGCCGGGCCTTGGCCTCGTCGACCAGGCTCTGGTCGAGCAGGTACTGGCGCGAGCGTTCCTCGGTCAGCAGGTGCGCCGACGAGTAGTTCGTGAAGCCGATCTGCACCGTGTAGACCAGCGGGAACACCACGAACAGCAGCATGCCCGCCACACCCGGGAACAGGTACTTCCAGGCCACCGAGGTGGCCGTGCCGTACACCACCAGCGCCACGCTGCCGAAGGCCAGCACGCCCACGGCCACCAGGGCTTGGCCGGCCATCCACAGGTTGAACACCAGCCACAGCAGCGCCAGCGCGGCCAATGCCGCCACGCCGTGCTGCAGCCAGCGGGAGCGGGCCGGCGTGCTCATCGGGCCTTCATGCGCGCGGCGGCGCCGTCGAGGGCTTCCTTCGGGGCTTGGCGGCCGCTGGTGATGGCCTCCAGCGCGGCGTCCATCGCCGGGAAGAAGCGGCCCATCTCAGGGATGTTCGGGATGGGCTCGCCGGCACGCGCGTTGGCCATCGTCGCGGCGATCTTCGGGTCGCGGCTCAGCTCGGCGTAGTAGGCCTTGTTGGCCGGCACGCCCAGCGGCACGTCGGCGCTGACGATCTTGAGGTTCTCCACCTTCAGCAGGTGGTGTTCGAGGAACTCGCGCGCGATGTCCTTCACGCGGCTGGGCGCGGTGATCATGCAGCCGAGCACGCCGACGAAGGGCTTGCCGGGCTTGCCGCCGACGCTGGGGATGGGCGCCACGCTGAAGTCGATGCCGACCTTGCGCACGTTGTCCCAGGCCCAGGGGCCGTTGATCATCATCGCCACCTGGCCCTTGGCGAAGGCGCTTTCCATCTCGGCGTAGCGCGCGCCGCGCGGCATGTGGCCGTCGCGCACCAGGCGATCCAGCAGCTGCACGCCCTGCAGCGCACCGGCGTTGTTGACGCCCACCACCGAGGTGTCGAACTCGCCCGCGGCGTTGCGGCCAAAGATGAAGCCGCCCGGGCCGGCCAGCAGCGACCAGCTGAAGAAGCTGTTGTTGTAGGCCCAGAGGATGGCGCTCTTGCCCTCCTTCTTGAGGCGGCGGTCGATCTCGATGACCTCGTCGAAGGTCTTCGGCGGCTCGGGCACCAGCGCGCGGTTGACGATCAGGCCCACCGACTCGATGGCGATCGGATAGCCCCAGGTCTGGCCGCGGTAGGTGAAGGCGGCCCAGGCGCTGTCGTCGATCTCGGCGCGCAGCGCGCGGCCGGGGCGGATGGGCACGATCAGCCCGCCCTTGGCCCACTCGCCGACGCGGTCGTGCGGCCAGCACATGATGTCCGGGCCCTTGCCGGCGGCGGCCGCGGCCTGGAACTTGTCGGGCGCGCCTTC
>JAIYDH010000306.1 GCA_027487585.1 Rubrivivax sp. | reverse complement strand
TCGTCGTGGCGGTCGGGCAGCCAGTACGGGAACGGCGGCAGCCGGCCCACCAGCTCGGCCGGCGCGAAGCCGGTCATCTGGCTGAAGGCGGCGTTGACGTAGGTGATGCGGCCTTCCATGTCCATGGCCCGCATGCCGGTGGGCATGGAGTTCTCCATGGCGCGGCGGAAGTTGGTCTCCTGCACCAGCGCGCCCTGGATCTGGCTGCGGCGGCGCATGTGGCGCCAGGTGCCGAGCAGCATCCACACCGTCAGCACCGACAGCGCCACCACCATCCAGAACAGCGTGTTGTGGACCAGGCCGATGCTGGTGCGCCAGCCCTGGCCGCGCAGCACGAGGCCGTTGAAGGCCGGCGTGAGCGGGGCCTCGCTGAGGATGGGCGCACGCGCCGCAGCCTGGCCCGGCATGGGCGTGACGGTGGCGGCCAGTTGTTCCCGCCTTTCGTTGACGATGGCCACCGCGTGGCGCTGCGAGACGTCGGCCGGCACGAAGTGACGCAGCAGCGCGTCGAGCGAGTACTCGGCCACCAGCACGCCGCCGAACAGGCTGCGGTCCATCAGCGGCACGTGCAGCTGAAACACCTGCGCACCCGAGGCGTCGGCGAACGCGCGTGAGTAGGCCGGCACGCGGCTGTCGCGCGCCGCGCGGAAGGTGGTTTCGCTTTCGGCCGCGCTGCCGTCTTGCGGCAACACGGGCGCAGGCGTCTGACCGTCGAGCCCGAGTGGGTAGGTGAAGGCCAGATGGCTGCCCCGAGCCACGCGACGGGCATCGACCCAGGTCAGGTGCGTCAGCTCGGGCCGTTCGCGCGTGAAGGCCTGAGCCATGGCGCCGAACTCCTCCACGTCCACGGGCCGCGTCACCAGCTCGCGCGCCATGCGGATCAGGGCTTCCTGGTTCTGGATCAGGCGCAGGCCCATCTGCTGCTGCGTCAGCTCGGTGTCGCGCTTGACGGACTCGACCTCGCGGTCGATCTCTTCGTTGCGCAGGTACCAGAAGGCCGAAATGATGGCCGCCAGGAACAGCAGCACCGACAGCAGGGGCCCCAGCGTGGCAAAGCGGTCCTGGCGCGCGGGCGACTGGCGGCGCCACCATTGCCCGAACAGGCGCTTGGCCTGGGGTAGCGAGGTCGACAGCGGCGCGGCCGCCGGCGGTGCTGCCGTGGGGCTTTGCGGCGCGGGGCTGGGTTCGGGCATGAACCGATTATCCCGGCGCCCCGGGTGCGCCATGGTTCGGCCTCGGGTCAGCCGCGATGGAGCCGGCTTCAACGTTTCATATTGTGGCATGAGTCGGCACTATTTGAAATCTACGGAGCCTGTGACACACTTCGGCCCGCCGCACCCGACAACAAACGGAGACAAGCATGTCCGCAATGCCGCAGTCCACGCCTGGCCTGGCCGCCAACGATCTGGACGCCCAGGAAACCCGCGAGTGGCTGGACGCGCTGTCCGCCGTCATCGGCGCCGAGGGCCCTGAGCGCGCCCACTTCCTGCTGGAGCAGCTGCTCGAGCACTCGCGCCAGGCCGGCATCGACATGCCGTTCTCGGCCAACACCGGCTACGTCAACAGCATCGAGCCCGCCGACGAGGAGCACAGCCCCGGCAACCTCGAACTCGAAGGCCGCCTGCGCGCCTACATGCGCTGGAACGCCATGGCCATGGTCGTGAAGGCCAACCGCCTGCACCCTGCCGACGGCGGCGACCTCGGCGGCCACATCAGCAGCTTCGCCAGCCTGGCACACATGTTCGCCGCCGGCTTCAACCATTTCTGGCACGCCGACAACACCGACGCCGGCGGCACCCACGGTGGCGACCTGCTCTACATCCAGGGCCACAGCGCACCCGGCATCTATGCCCGCGCCTTCCTGGAGGGCCGGCTCACCGAAGAGCAGTTGCTGAACTTCCGGCAAGAGGTGGGCGGCAAGGGCATCAGCAGCTATCCGCACCCCAAGCTGATGCCGGAGTTCTGGCAGTTCCCCACCGTGAGCATGGGCCTGGGCCCGCTGATGGCCATCTACCAGGCGCGCTTCCTGAAGTACCTGCACGCCCGCGGCATTGCCGACACGTCCCAGCGCAAGGTGTGGGTGTTCTGCGGCGACGGTGAGATGGACGAGCCCGAGAGCCTGGGCGCCATTGGTCTGGCCGCGCGCGAGAAGCTCGACAACCTGGTCTTCGTCATCAACTGCAACCTGCAGCGCCTCGATGGCCCGGTGCGTGGCAACGGCAAGATCATTCAAGAACTGGAAGGCGAGTTCCGCGGTTCGGGCTGGAACGTGCTCAAGCTGATCTGGGGCAGCAACTGGGATCCGCTGCTCGCGCGCGACAAGGACGGCGCGCTGCGCAAGATCATGCTCGACACGCTCGACGGCGACTACCAGGCCTTCAAGGCCAACGATGGCGCCTTCGTGCGCAAGAACTTCTTCGGCCGCGACCCGCGCACGCTGGAGATGGTGGCCAAGATGTCCGACGCTGACATCTGGAACCTGCGCCGCGGCGGCCACGACGCCGGCAAGGTGTACGCGGCCTTCCACCGCGCGCACCACAACCACACGGGCCAGCCGACGCTGCTGCTGATCAAGACCGTCAAGGGCTGGGGTATGGGCAAGGCCGGCGAGGGCAAGAACACCGCCCACCAGGCCAAGAAGCTCACCGACGAAGACATCAAGTACTTCCGCGACCGCTTCAACATCCCCATCACCGACGCCGAGCTGCCGCAGATCCCGTTCTACAAGCCGGCCGACGACACGCCCGAGATGCGCTACCTGCACGAGCGCCGCAAGGCCCTCGGCGGCTACCTGCCCAAGCGCCGCACCAAGGCCGACGAGCAGTTCACGGTGCCCGCGATCGAGACCTTCAAGAACGTGCTCGAGCCCACCGCCGAAGGCCGCGAGATCAGCACCACGCAGGCCTACGTGCGCTTTTTGACGCAGCTGCTGCGCGACCAGGCCCTGGGCCCGCGCGTCGTGCCCATCCTGGTGGACGAGGCGCGCACCTTCGGCATGGAGGGCCTGTTCCGCCAGATCGGCATCTACAACCCCGAGGGGCAGAAGTACACGCCGGTCGACAAGGACCAGGTCATGTACTACCGCGAGGACAAGGCCGGGCAGATCCTGCAGGAGGGCATCAACGAGGCCGGCGGCATGGGCAGCTGGATCGCCGCGGCGACGTCGTACTCGACGAACAACCGCATCATGGTGCCGTTCTACATCTACTACTCGATGTTCGGCTTCCAGCGCATCGGCGACATGGCCTGGGCCGCCGGCGACATGCAGGCGCGCGGCTTCCTGCTCGGCGGCACCAGCGGCCGCACCACGCTCAACGGCGAGGGCCTGCAGCACGAAGACGGCCACAGCCACATCCTGGCCGGCACCATCCCGAACTGCATCAGCTACGACCCCACGTTCGCGCACGAGGTCGGTGTCATCCTGCACTACGGCTTGAAGCGCATGGTCGAGAAGCAGGACAACGTCTTCTTCTACCTGACGCTGCTCAACGAGAACTACCCGATGCCCGGCCTGGTGGCGGGTTCTGAGGAGCAGATCATCAAGGGCATGTACCTGCTCAGCGAGGGCGCCAACGGGCGACCGAAGGGCCCCTCCGGGTCCGCGCCGCGCGTCAACCTGCTGGGCAGCGGCACCATCCTGCGCGAGAGCCAGGCGGCGCAGCAGCTGCTCGAGGCCGACTGGGGCGTGGCCGCCAACGTGTGGAGCTGCCCGAGCTTCAACGAGCTCACCCGCGACGGCCAGGACTGCGAGCGCTGGAACCTGCTGCACCCCACGGCCGAGCAGCGCGTGCCCTTCGTCACGCAGCAACTGGCGCCGCATGCCGGCCCGGTGGTGGCCAGCACCGACTACATGAAGAACTACGCCGAGCAGATCCGCGCCTTCATCCCGAAGGGTCGCGTCTACAAGGTGCTGGGCACCGATGGCTTCGGCCGCAGCGACTTCCGCAGCAAGCTGCGCGAGCACTTCGAGATCAACCGCCACTACATCGTGGTGGCCGCGCTCAAGGCGCTGGCCGACGAGGGCACGGTGCCGATGGCCAAGGTGGCCGAGGCCATCCGCAAGTACGGGATCGACACCGACAAGGTGAATCCGCTGTACGCCTGACCCCAATCAGAACCGGAGACACGACAACATGGCGTCGATCGACGTGAAGGTACCCGACATCGGCGATTTCGCCGAGGTCGCGGTCATCGAAGTGATGGTCAAGGTGGGCGATGCGGTCAAGGCCGAACAGAGCCTGATCACCGTGGAAAGCGACAAGGCCTCGATGGAGATCCCGTCGTCGCACGCCGGCGTCGTGAAGGCGCTGAAGGTGGCGGTGGGCGACAAGGTCGCGATGGGCTCGGTGATCGTGGAGCTGGAGGCGGCGGGCTCCGTTCGGGCTGAGCCAAACACCGTTCGGGTTGAGCCAAACACCGTTCGGGTTGAGCCAAACACCGTTCGGGCTGAGCCTGTCGAAGCCCCCGCGAGCCCTTCGACAGGCTCAGGGCGAACGGAGGCTGGCCCGGTGACCGTGGTCGTGCCCGACATCGGCGACTTCGACGAGGTCTCGGTGATCGAGCTCTTCGTGAAGGCTGGCGACATCGTGGGTGTCGAGCAAAGCCTCATCACGGTGGAAAGCGACAAGGCCTCGATGGAGATCCCGTCGTCGCACGCCGGCGTGGTGGCCGAGATGCTCGTGAAGGTGGGCGACAAGGTCGGCAAGGGCAAGCCCATTGCAGTGCTGCACTCGAGCGCCGTTCGGGCTGAGCCCAGCCCCGTTCGGGCTGAGCCTGTCGAAGCCCCCGCAAGCCCTTCGACAAGCTCAGGGCGAACGGAGGGTGCGAGCCCTTCGACAAGCTCAGGGCGAACGGAGGTGCCCGCCGTGCCCGCGCACCAGCCCACCACCGCGCCCAGCTCGGCGCTGCCGCATGCCTCGCCCAGCATCCGCCGCCTGGCGCGCGAGCTGGGCGTGCCGCTGGCTGAAGTGAAGGGCAGCGGCCCCAAGGGCCGCATCACGCAGGTCGACGTGCAAGGCTTCGTCAAGGCTGTGATGGCGGGCGACGCCCACACCACCGCTCAGAAGGCCAAGGCCCCGGCCGCCGCGGCTGCCGCTGCCGGTGGCGCCTTCCCGGGCCTGCTGCCCTGGCCGAACGTCGACTTCACCAAGTTCGGCACCGTCGAGCGCAAGGAACTCAGCCGCATCAAGAAGATCAGCGGCGCCAACCTGCACCGCAACTGGGTCGTCATCCCGCACGTCACCAACCACGATGACGCCGACATCACCGACCTCGAAGCCTTCCGCGTGCAGCTGAACAAGGAAAACGAGAAGTCGGGGGTGAAGGTCACCATGCTGGCCTTCCTGATCAAGGCCTGCGTCGCGGCGCTGAAGAAGTTCCCCGAGTTCAACGCCAGCCTCGACGGCGACACGCTGGTGCTGAAGAAGTACTTCCACATCGGCTTCGCCGCCGACACCCCCAGCGGCCTGGTGGTGCCCGTGATCAAGGACGCCGATCAGAAGGGCATCCTGCAGATCAGCAGCGAGATGAGCGCGCTGGCCGCCAAGGCCCGCGACGGCAAGCTGAGCCCGGCTGACATGTCGGGCGGCTGCATCAGCATCAGCAGCCTGGGCGGCATTGGCGGGCGTTATTTCACGCCCATCATCAATGCGCCCGAGGTCGCCATCCTTGGGGTGTGCCGCAGCACGACCGAGCCTCGCTGGGACGGCAAGGCTTTCGTGCCGCGCCTCATCCTGCCGCTGAGCCTGAGCTGGGACCACCGCGTGATCGACGGCGCCGCCGCGGCGCGCTTCAACGCCTATCTCGGCGCCATCCTGGCGGACTTCCGCCGGGTGCTGGTCTAAGGAGTCCGCGATGCCTCTCATCGACATCGCCGTGCCGGACATTGGCGACTTCAAGGACGTGGCCGTCATCGAGCTGCTCGTCAAGTTGGGTGACAGCGTCAAGGCCGAGCAGAGCCTCATCTCCGTGGAAAGCGACAAGGCCTCGATGGAGATTCCGTCGTCGGCTGCGGGCGTGGTGAAGGAGATCAAGGTTGCCGTGGGCGACAAGGTCAACCAGGGCAGCGTGATCGTGGTGCTGGAAGCGGCTGACTCCAACACCGTTCGCGCTGAGCCCCAATCCGTTCGCACTGAGCCCCAACCCGTTCGCACTGAGCCCCAACCCGTTCGCGCTGAGCCTGTCGAAGCGCCCGCGGGGGCTTCGACAGGCTCAGCCCGATCGGAAGTGGGTGGTTCAGCCCGAACGGCGGTGGGTGCCCCAACGGACATGGCCGCCGACCTCGAATGCGAACTGCTCGTCCTGGGCGCCGGCCCCGGCGGCTACTCGGCTGCCTTCCGCGGCGCCGACCTCGGCCTGAAGACGGTTCTCGTCGAGCGCTTCCCCACGCTCGGCGGCGTCTGCCTCAACGTCGGCTGCATCCCGAGCAAGGCGCTGCTGCACGTGGCTGCGGTGATGGACGAGGTGAAGCACTTCGCCGACCTCGGCATCGCCTTCGAAGCGCCCAAGGTCGACCTGCCCAAGCTGCTCGCTCACAAGAACAAGGTCGTCGGCAAGCTCACCGGCGGCCTGGCCGCGATGGCCAAGATGCGCAAGGTGACGGTGGTGCAGGGCAGCGGTGAGTTCGCGAGCCCGTATCACCTGAAGGTCACCAACGCCGAAGGCCAGGTGCAGACCATCAGGTTCGCCAAGGCCATCATCGCCGCGGGCTCCGAGGCCGTGAAGCTGCCCTTCCTGCCGCAAGACGAGCGCATCGTCACCAGCACCGGCGCGCTGCAGCTGCGCCAGCAACCCAAGCGCATGCTCGTCATCGGCGGCGGCATCATCGGCCTGGAGATGGGCACGGTCTACAGCACCCTGGGCTCGCGCCTGGATGTGGTGGAGATGCTCGACGGCCTGATGCAGGGTGCCGACCGCGACCTGGTGAAGGTGTGGCAGAAGATGAACGCCCACCGCTTCGACCGCCTGATGCTGAAGACCAAGACCGTGGGCGCCGAGGCCACGCCCGACGGCATCCGCGTCATGTTCGAAGGCCTCGATGGCACCAAGAGTGACGGCCTGTACGACCTGGTGCTACAGGCCGTGGGCCGCACGCCCAACGGCAAGAAGCTCGCTGCCGACAAGGCCGGCGTGCAGGTGGGCGAGCGCGGCTTCATCCCGGTCGACGCGCAGATGCGCACCAACGTGCCGCACATCTTTGCCATCGGCGACATCGTCGGCCAGCCGATGCTGGCGCACAAGGCGGTGCACGAGGCGCACGTGGCGGCCGAGGTGGCGGCCGGTGACAGCAAGGCGCAGTTCGACGCCCGCGTCATCCCGAGCGTGGCCTACACCGACCCCGAGGTCGCGTGGGTGGGCCTGACGGAAGACGAGGCCAAGGCGCAGGGCATCAAGGTGAAGAAGGGCCTGTTCCCCTGGAGCGCCAGTGGCCGCGCCATCGCCAACGGCCGCGACGAGGGTTTCACCAAGCTGCTGTTCGATGACAGCCCCGAGGCCCACGGCCACGGCCGCATCCTCGGCGGCGGCATCGTCGGCACGCATGCCGGCGACATGATCGGCGAGGTGGCCCTGGCCATCGAGATGGGCGCCGACATGGTGGACATCGGCAAGACCATCCACCCACACCCCACGCTGGGCGAGAGCATCGGCATGGCGGCCGAGGTGGCGCACGGCTCCTGCACCGATCTGCCGCCCACGCGGCGCTAGGTCAGGCGCCGGCGGCTCAGCCGTTCAGTCGAGGCGGGTGGCGCGAAACGCGCCTCCGGTCTAGACGGACTCGATGGATGCGAGGCGGCTGGCGCCATGGGGTTCGCTGGCCAGCCTGAAGACCGCAACGGCGGCCACCAACTGACGGGCCTGATTCTTCAAGCTCTCGGCAGCGGCCGCACTTTCTTCCACCAAGGCGGCGTTCTGCTGCGTCGCCTGATCAATCTGGCTCACCGCTTCGCCCACTTGGCTGACGCCCGTGCTCTGCTCTTGGCCGGCGGCGCTGATCTCGCCCATGATGTCGGTCACTCGCTTGATCGATACCACCACCTCTGTCATGGTGTTGCCGGCGCGGTCAACCAAGACCGTGCCCTGCTCTACGCGCTCAACGCTGGCGGTGATCAGGCTCTTGATTTCCTTGGCAGCCTCGGCACTGCGCTGTGCCAGGCTGCGCACCTCGCTGGCCACCACCGCAAAGCCTCGACCCTGTTCGCCGGCACGTGCGGCCTCCACGGCCGCGTTCAGTGCCAGGATGTTGGTCTGGAAGGCGATGCCGTCGATGACGCTGATGATGTCAGCGATCTTCCGGCTGCTGTCGTTGATGCCTCGCATCGTTTCGACCACCTGCCCGACCACTTCGCCGCCCTGAATGGCCACGGCGCTGGCATTCTTTGCCAGCTGGTTGGCCTGGCGGGCGTTGTCTGCGCTGGCCTTCACGGTGCTGCCCAGTTGTTCCATCGACGCGGCGGTTTCCTGCAAAGCGCTGGCCTGTTGTTCGGTGCGCTGGCTCAGGTCCGCGTTGCCGCTCGCGATTTGCGCGCTCGCTGTGGCCACGCCTTCGCTGGTGCGGCGTACGGTTTGCACGATGTCATGCAGCTGTTCGGTCATCAGCGCCAGGGCGCCCGACAGCTGTGCCGCTTCATTGCTGCCCTGTGCCGCAGCCTGACGGCTCAAGTCTCCTTGCGCAACGGCTTGGGCCACGACCAGGCTGTGCGACAGGGCTCCCATCAACCGCCTTCCTACCGCCCACAGAACGGCAAGGCACGTCAGGCACAGCAGCAAGGCCCCACTGGTGGCGAGCGCTGCATGAAGGAGCTGGGCCGAGACGCCGTCCGCCCGATGATTGGCACCTTCTTCAATGGCGCCTGACAACGTATCTAGCTCCGTTTCCAACTCGTCAAAGGCCTTTTCGAACGCGGGGCGCAAGCCCTGGGCCGTGGCGGTATCGGTCAGCGCGGCTTCTACCAGCGCCACAGCCGCAGCGCGGTACGCCGTGGCCTTTTCGATGGCGGCCAGGCCCGCTGCGCCCAGGCTGTCGCCGCGCTCCTTGAGCAGGATGTCCAACTGCTCGGCCATGGTCTTGCCGTTCTCCACCACGTCTTTGCGGATCGCGGCCGCTTCGGCTGCTTCGGCCTGCGGGCCGGCCAGCAGCGCTGAGAGCGCATCCGAGCGCAGCGCGTCGTGCATCATGTCCACCAGGCCTGCGGCCCGAGCCGTGCGCACGTCGCGCGCCAGTTCAGTAGCCAGCACGTTGCCGCGGTGACTTTCGTAGAGGCTGACCGCGCCCAAGAAGAAGACGCCCAGCAGGGCGGACAGCAGGGCCCCTCGCAGCAAGCGCTTGAGGGAGAGGCGGTCGAGCAGAGTGGTTGTGTTCATTTCGATCACCAATGACTTAGAACGACAGCTTCAAGCCAAGCGACATGGCTTTGGGTCGACCACCGATGATCTGCTGCCCGTAGGCCAAGTCCAGCGTCACGGTGTCGGGAATCGCTGACCAGCGCAGCCCGACGTTCCAGGCTGGCGCGCTGAGGTCATCGCCGGTCAACTCGCCCATCACGGCTACCGGCCCCCAGCCGGCGTGCTCCAGCGCCAAGCCCCAGGTGGTTGACCCGCGTCGAGTCTGTGCGTCCCTGGAGTGCCCGAGATTGGCATGCACGATGAACTGCTTGCCCAAGGTGCGCGTGTGCAGAAGGTTGGCGGTGGTGGCCGAGTGTTCATGGCCTTGCCCGGGCAGGGAGACCCAGGCGATGGATCCGCTGGCCGACCAGCTGGCTTGCTCCCCGGGTACCAGGTACACCTTGCCGGCCAGGGCGGTGCCACGCGACCGCAGGCCGTCTTCCTTGGCGCGGTCCACGGCCAGCGCCAACTGTGTTCGCGCGCCTACGCCGCACCCCAGTTGCAGGCTGCTGCCACTGACCGTTGCATCTGCGGCCTTGTCGCGCGACAGCACCGCTTCAAGCTCGCAGTCACCGCGATCGAGCACGCCCGTGTCGTCGGTGGCCAAGGGGCGCGCTGCATGAGCGGCGAACGTGATGAGAAGCCCCATGGCCCCCAGTAGAGATCGTTGCGTTGGAGTGATTTGCATGGCTCTATTCAAAAGAAGAACAGTCGATCCATGAACACGCGCTCTCGCTGGATGCAACCGGGTCACCAGATTTCGGCTTCATGAGAGGCAACTTGAGTGGCCACCTTCGCACAAGGCTGCACTCGGACGCCAAGCAGGGCGGTGCCACTCGCGCAGCGGGCCGTCTGCAAGCCCATGATCTGCGCTATCGGGTTTCCGCGAAGCTGTCAACAGAGCCCTTGACGATCTGAGCGTGCGGGCCTGAGAGGGCGCTCGATGCGGTGTCGGCTGCGGGTCCAGGCCCTCGCTTCATTGACTCCGCGGTGCCGGCCCGTGTCGGTGTTCTTTACGGCGCGCCGAAGCAGCGGGTCTGGCTTGGCGTTGACAGGTGCCGAGGGCGTGTCCCGAAGAGCTTCGACGACGGCCGCAGCCAGGCTTTGCTGCTGCAGGGCCTTGCGGGGTGCCTGCTCCATGCCCCGGTCAGGGAGGCGGGCGCATCAACTGCCCGTGTCGACATTCCTTACTTTTGTCTCGCGGCGCTCCGCCTCGGTCGATCTGGAGGGTGGCTCGAAGGGGTGTCCGCTGGCGATAGAGTGTGAACTATCGCACGCTGTATTGCGCGGTGAGGGGGGATTTAGGCGCTTTTTGCGGCCGGCGCGCTTTCGGGCGCATCGTTTGCTTATGGCCGTTTGCCCCTGGTGTTGATAGCCAGGAATCAGCGCTCGACAACATCTCTGCTCCTTGAGGAAAACACCATGGCCATGGAACTAAACGGCGGTACGAGCAAGGTCACAGCGACCTCCCAGCTTGGGACCTCAGCGTCCGCGGGCGCGTCATCGATCGTGTCGGCGGCCCTTTCCGCCACCGTTTCAAACGCTGGCGCGGCTGCGGCCGTGATCGTTGGAACCGAAGGTCGCGACATCATCAACGGCGGCGCGGGTAACGACACGCTGGACGGCGGCGCAGGCAATGACGTCGTGGTCGGAGGCTCCGGCGACGACTGGATCTTCGGTGGCGACGGCAACGACGTGCTGAGTGGCGGTATCGGCAGCGACATCATCGACGGCGGTCTGGGCGATGACACCCTGTCGGGCGGCGCGGGCAACGATCTGCTGAACGGCGGGGCCGGCAACGATTACCTCAGTGGCGGCGAGGGCACTGACCTCTTGCTGGGCGGCACGGGTGACGACACGCTCGTCGGTGACGCAGGTGACGATCTCATCTTCGCTGGTCACTCGCTGCGCGGCGACATCATGAACAACGGCGTGCTGAACGCCTCGGTGCAGAGTGATGTGCAGTCTCTGATGGCCCTGCTGGCTGACGGGGTGAGCGAGAGCGATATCGCGGCTGCGCAGGACTTCTTGGTCGACAGCAGCAGCAGCACTGAGAGGAACTGGGCCTACGGTGGCGTGGGCAACGACGTGATGGTTGGCTCGAAGGGCTCGGACTGGATGTACGGCCAGTCGGGTAATGACGTGCTCTTCGGCGGCGAGGGCAATGACTACCTCGACGGCGGCGATGGCAACGACAAACTGTCTGGCGGCGACGGCAACGACACCCTGGTGGCGGGCAATGGCAACGACGACTTGACTGGTGGCGCCGGCAACGATGCGCTGCATGGTCAGAACGGTGACGACAACCTGTCGGGCGGCGACGGCAATGACCAGCTGCGCGGCGGCGAAGGCATCGACAACCTCGACGGCGGCGAGGGCAACGACGGGCTGTGGGGTGACAACGGCAACGACGCACTGAGCGGCGGCGCCGGCAACGACACCTTGGCTGGTGGCAATGGCGACGACAACCTGGCCGGTGGTGAGGGCAACGACCGGCTCTTCGGTGAGGCCGGCGCCGACATCATCAATGCCGGAGGCGGCGACGACTACGTGGAAGCGGGCGATGGCGACGACAACGTGGTCGGGGGCGCCGGCAATGACACCGTGTTCGCCGGCAATGGCGCGGACTTGGTCGGCGGTGGCGATGGCAACGACTCGCTGAACGCGGGCGCCGGTGACGATACGGTCAGCGGCGGCAGCGGCAACGACCAGATCACAGGCGGTGCCGGCTTCGACGACGTGCAGGCTGGCGCGGGCGACGACATCGTCGCCCACATCCACATGAGCGCTGCGGAGTTCGCGGCGGCAACCCCGGTCAACGGCGAAGAACTGAAGAGCGGTCTCCAGAGCTTCCAGGCCGGCAAGTTTGACGTGTTCCGTGGCGGCGAGGGCAACGACACGCTGCGCATCTACCTTTCAAGCGCAGACTTCCAGAACGCCGCGATCCGCAACGACATCCTCGCGTACGCCAACAACCTGGGTGCGTACAGCGACGCCAACGGAGAAGTTTTCAGCCTCAGCAACATGGCGCTGAAGGCGGGCGGTTTCGAAAAGGTCGAGTTCTACGTTGACTACGCCCAGACCAGCATCAGTGGCGGCGGTGGCAACGGCCCGAAGCTGTTTGGGGGCGCTGTCGACTGGGTGGACTTCGACGTGGTGAAGGCGGGCCGCTACGAGGCGGGCTCGCAGTACGACGGCCTGGGTGGCAACGACAGTGTGTTCCTGGCCTCCAACGCGGCGGCCGCAACCGCGGCTGGTTATGCGGTGGGCACCGAGTTCAAGGCCGGTGACGGCGACGACCGGGTCTACGGTCGCGGCATGGATGACCTCGTGAGCGGTGGCAATGGGCACGACATGCTCTACGGCCAGGGCGGGAACGACGTGCTGAAGGGCGACGCCGGCAATGACTTGCTGGATGGCGGCGAGGGCGCCGACACCATGCAAGGCGGAGACGGTAACGACACCATGATGGTCTCCGGCAACGACGACGTCTTCAACGGTGGCGCGGGCTGGGACCGGGTCGTCGCCGACGATTCGGCCAACACCCTGAGCTTCGCGGCGGCCTCGGTCGTGGCGGTCGAGCAGTTCGATCTGCTGGGCGGCGACGACAGCCTGACGATCGCGGCCGACGTGACCCAAAACCTGGCGATTTACGCGGGCGAGGGCAACGACGCGGTCTCTTCCGGTAGCGGCAACGATCGCATCTGGGGTGGCAATGGCAACGATGTCATCTCCGGCAATGCCGGCGCCGACAACGTCTGGGGCGAAGCCGGCGACGACGAGATCCTTGGCGGCGATGGCGATGACGCCCTGAACGGTGATGCCGGCAATGACAAGTTGTTCGGCGGTACGGGCGCTGACCTTGTCAATGGTGGCGCCGGTAACGACCTGCTGGAAGGCGGCGACGGGGTTGACCGCCTGTTCGGTGGCGGCGGGAACGACACGCTGAAGGGTGACGATGGCAACGACGTTCTGGCGGGTCAGGCGGGTGCCGACACGCTCGAAGGCGGTGCGGGCGACGACACCGTGGACGGCGGCAGCGAGAACGACGTGCTGAGCGGCAATGATGGCAACGACACCGTGCTGGGCGACAGTGGCAACGACCAACTCCAGGGCAATGCGGGTGACGACATCCTGTTGGGCGGCGACGGCAACGATGCGCTCGATGGTGGCGCAAACAACGACATCCTCTTCGGCGAGGCGGGCAACGACAGCATCAGCGGTGGCGACGGCAACGATGCCCTGGCGGGCGGTGCGGGCGTCGATAGCCTGAACGGCGGTGCGGGCGACGACATCCTGATGTTCGAGGCCGAGCGCTCCTTCAGCCAGATCAGCAACCGCGATGTGTTCGCCTTCAACCGCGACGGCGACATCACCGCGAGCACGGGCGTCAAGCTGAACGAGGCCGGCAGCATGTTCTTTGGCAGCTTGGACAGCTACCAGGGTGGCGCTGGCACCGACACGCTGCTGGGCACTGGCGGGCATGACGTGGTGTTCCGCTACGCGCTGAACGATGACGGCACCCGCACTGGCGAGCTCGTTTCCGGCGTCGAGACTTTCGAAATGGGTGCCGGCGACGACATCGTCGACTTGACCACGCCGGTGCGGGGCCCGGCCAATGCAGCGGACAGCGTCACGGTGCTGGGTCAGAACGGCCGCGACATGCTCTGGTCTTCGGCCGGCAACGATGTCCTGGTGGGCGGCAACGACGGCGACTGGCTGTCGGGTGGCGCTGGTGACGACAAGCTCTACGGCGGCGACCTGGAGGGTGTGGAAACCGGTGCGGGCGGCCACTGGAACGTCAATGGCTTCTCGGGCTCCTTCAGCAACCTGCTCGACGGCGGTATCGGCAACGACATCATCGTGGGTGCCTCCGGCAACGACCTGATCTCCGGCGGTACGGGCGACGACACGCTGAGCGGCGGTGCTGGCGCGGACACCTTCGTGTTCCAGTTCAACTCCTTGCCGGCCGGTTGGGGCGTCGACACCATCCTCGACTTCAACTACGCCGCTGGCGATCGCCTGAAGGCGACTGACTGGAACCCTGCGGACATCACCGCAACTGCCGTCGGCAACGATCTGGTGCTCAGCTACGACGGTCTGGCCGACATTGTGCTGAAGAACTTCCAGCTGACGCCTGGCCTCACGGTCGACGGTCTGTTCGGCGGATGAGTCTGTTGATCGGAACGTCCCTGCCCTTGCCGGGCTAGGGCGGGCCGATCGGTCGTATCTGTGGCCGGCCGGGGCTTTGCTCGGGCCGGCCTTTTTCTTGCTGCTCTTGGGTCGGCGCGTTGGCCGGCCACTCGTAAGCGTCTAGCGGAGGTATCCTGAGTTGAGCCACAAGGCGGCCGAGCATCGCGGCCATGGCGAACATGGTGGGCGCGGCGTGCACGGCGGTGATGGCGGTTGTCGAGCACGCCCAGGGCTCGTGCCCATTGAGCTTGGCCGACTGCAGCAGGCTCATCACCACCGCAGTCCGCTCGCCCGCCAGTGGGCTGTCGATGAACAGCCAGTTGCGCGGCCCCCGGGGCCCAAGGCCTGATCCGGTTCTCGACAAGGTTGTTGTCGATCGACACATCACCGTCCAGCAGGTACCGCCCCAGCCCGACCCAGCGGTTCAAGCTGTAGTCGATGGCACGGGCGACGGCGCTGCCGTCGGGCACACGGGTGCGCTGCAGTTGCAGCCACACATGCAGCTCGTCCCACAGCGGCTGCGACCGCTCTTGGCGCAGCTGCAGCCGCTGCCCGGCGGTCAACGCCTTCGCTTCGGCTCGAGCCGACTTGACCAGTGATGAGATCTCCGGGGCAGCAGGCCTCCGCGCAACTGTCAACAGAGCCCTCGACGATCTGAGCGTGAGGCCCTGGGAGGGCGCTCGGCGCGGTGTCGGCTGCGCGTCCAGGCCCTCGTTCCACCGACGCCGCCGTGCCGGCCCGTGTCGGCGTTCTTTACGGCACGCCGAAGCAGCGGGCCTGGCTTGGCCTTGACAGGCGCCGAGAGCCGGTCCCGACAAGCTTCGGCCGGGGCCGCAGCCAGGCTTCGCTGCGCCAGGGCCCTGCGGGGTGTCCGCCCCGGTCCCCGCCACGGCGACAGGCGCATTCGCAACGCATGTCGAAATCTTTTACTTCTTCAGGTGTCGCTCCTCCTGGGCCGATCTGGTGGGCGGCTAGCCGGGCCCGCCCGCTACGGCTCGAGCGTGAACTGCTGCACGCAGTCTTGCGCGGTGAGCAGCTTGGAAGCGCCCTTGTTGCGATCGACGGGCTTTCTGGCGCGCCGTTTGCTGCAGTGCGGCTACGCCTGGGTGCGCATGCCAGGTAGCACTGTTCAACAACATCTTTGCTTCTGAAGGAGATCCACAATGGCCATGGAACTGTCTGCCGGCCTCGGCAAGGTCAACGCCGCAGCGCAACTCGCCACCGCGGTGACCACGGGCGCTGCATCTGCCGTCGCTGCTGCGATCGCCACCACGGTGTCCAACGGTAGCGCGGGTGCCGACGTCATCGTCGGGGGCGACGGCCGCGACATCGTCAATGCCGGCGCGGGCGATGACATCGTCGACGGCGGTGCGGGCAACGACGTGCTGAACGGCGGCGCGGGCGCCGACTGGCTGTTCGGCGGCGCCGGCAACGACGTGCTCAGCGGCGGCATCGGTGAAGACATCCTCGATGGCGGTGTGGGCGACGACACCCTCAGCGGCGGTGCGGGCAACGACCTCCTGAACGGCGGCGCCGGCAACGACTACCTCAGTGGCGGCGACGGCACCGACCTCCTGCTCGGCGGCAGCGGCGACGACACCCTGGTCGGCGATGCCGGCGACGATCTCATCTTCGCCGGCCACTCGCTGCGCGGCGACATCATGGCCAACGGCGTGCTCAACACCGCCGTGGCCAGCGACGTGCAGGCGCTGATGGCACTGCTGACGGATGGTGTGTCTGAAAGCGATATCGCCGCCGCCCAGGATCTGCTCGTCGACGACAGCAACGCCACCGAGCGCAACTGGGCCTACGGCGGAACGGGCAACGACGTCATGGTCGGCTCGAAGGGCTCTGACTGGATGTACGGCCAGTCGGGCAACGACGTGCTCTACGGCGGCGACGGCAACGACTATCTCGACGGCGGTATCGGCAACGACAAGCTGCGCGGCGATGCCGGCAACGACACGCTGGTGGCCGGTGATGGCAACGACGACCTGGAGGGCGGCGCGGGCAACGACGCGCTGCACGGCCAGAACGGCGACGACATCATGTCGGGTGGCGAGGGCAACGACCACCTTCGTGGTGGCGAGGGCAACGACATCCTGGACGGTGGCGAAGGCAACGACGCGCTCTGGGGCGACAACGGCAACGACGTCATGAGCGGCGGCGCCGGCAATGACCACCTGGCGGGTGGCGCTGGCAACGACGACATCGTCGGCGGGCTGGGCGACGACCGCATCTTCGGCGAGTCGGGCAACGACGTCATTGCCGCCGGTGACGGTGCCGACTACGTGGAAGCCGGCGAAGGCGACGACGTGGTGAACGGCGGTGCCGGCAACGACACCGTCTTCGCCGGCAACGGCGCGGATGTGGTCGCCGGTGGCGACGGCAATGACTCGCTCAACGCGGGCGCTGGCGACGACACGGTCGCCGGCGACATTGGCAACGACCAGATCACGGGCGGCGCCGGCTTCGACGACGTCCACGGTGGCGCTGGCGACGACATCGTCGCGCACATCCACATGAGCGCCGCCGAGTTCGCCGCTTCGACGCCGATCAACGGCGAAGAACTGAAGAGCGGCAAGAGCAGTTTCGACGCGGGCAAGTTCGACCTGGCGGTCGGCGGAGCCGGCAACGACACGCTGCGGATCTACCTGTCGAGCGCGGACTTCCAGAACGCCGCGATTCGTGCCGACATCCAGACCTACGTCAACACCCTCGCGTCGTACACCGACAGCAACGGCCAACTCTTCAGCCTCGAAAACCTGGCACTGAAGGCGGGTGGCTTCGAGAAGGTCGAGTTCTACGTGGACTATGCGGCCACCACCATCGGCGGCGGCCCGGGCCAGGGCCCGAACCTGTTCGGAGCTGCGGCCGATTGGGTTGATTTCGACGTGGTCAAGACCGGCTCGTACATCCAGGGAACCCAGTACGACGCCCAGGCTGGCAACGACAGCGTGTTCCTGGCCTCCAACGCGGCGGCTGCGGCCGCTGCCGGTTACGCCGTGGGCACCGAGTTCAAGGCGGGTGATGGTGACGACCGGGTCTACGGGCGTGGCCTTGACGACCTGATCAGTGGCGGCAACGGCCACGATCGCCTGTACGGCCAGGCCGGCAGCGACGTGCTCAAGGGCGATGCCGGCAACGACATCCTGGACGGCGGCGAGGGCGCCGACACGATGCAGGGTGGTGACGGCAACGACACCATGGTGGCCTCTGGCAGCGACGACGTCTTCGACGGTGGCGCGGGCTGGGACAAGATCGTCGCCAGCGAGTCGGCCGACACGCTGAGCTTCGGTGCGGCCTCGATCGTGGCGGTTGAACAGATCGACCTGCTGGGCGGCAATGACAACCTCACCATCGCGGCCGGTGTGGGCCAGAACCTGGCGGTCTACGCCGGCGACGGCGACGACACGGTCACCTCGGGCTCGGGCAACGACCGCCTCTGGGGCGGCAATGGCAACGACGTCATCCACGGCATGGCTGGCAACGACAACGTCTGGGGCGAGGCCGGCGACGACCAGATCCACGGCGGCGAAGGCGCCGACGCATTGAACGGCGATGCCGGCAACGACAGCCTGTATGGCGGTGCGGGTGCTGACGTGCTCTCCGGCGGCGTCGGCAACGACCTGCTGGAAGGCGGCGCCGACGACGACCGCTTGGTCGGCGACGCGGGGAACGACACGCTGAAGGGCGACGACGGCAACGACGTGCTGGCGGGTCAGGCAGGTGCCGACACGCTCGAAGGCGGAGCGGGCGACGACACCGTGGACGGTGGCAGCGACAACGACGTGCTGCGTGGCGACGCCGGCAAGGACACGCTGCTGGGCAACAGTGGCAACGACCAGCTCCAAGGCGACGCCGGTGACGACGTGCTGATGGGCGGCGACGGTACCGACACCCTTGACGGCGGCGCGGACAATGACGTCCTCTTCGGCGAGGCGGGCGACGACACCGTCAACGGTGGCGATGGCCACGACGTCCTGTCGGGCGGCGCGGGGAAGGACTCGCTGAACGGCGGGGCGGGCGACGACATCCTGATGTTCGAGGCTGAGCGCACCTTCAACCAGATCAACAACCGCGATGTGTTTGCCTTCAACCGCGACGGCGACATCACCGCGAGCACGGGCGTCAAGCTGAACGAGGCCGGCAACAAGTTCTTCGGCAGCCTCGACACCCTCCAGGGCGGCGCCGGCACCGACACGCTGCTGGGCACCAGCGGGCATGACGTGGTGTTCCGCTACGCGCTGAACGATGACGGCAGCCGCACCGGCGAGCTCGTTTCCGGCATCGAGAGTTTCGAAATGGGTGCCGGCGACGACATCGTCGACCTGACCACGCCGGTGCGGGGCCCGGCCAATGCAGCGGACAGCGTCACGGTGCTGGGCCAGAACGGCCGCGACATGCTCTGGTCTTCGGTCGGCAACGATGTCCTGGTGGGCGGCAACGACGGCGACTGGCTGTCGGGTGGCGCTGGTGACGACAAGCTCTATGGCGGCGACCTGGAGGGTGTGGAAACCGGTGCGGGCGGCCACTGGAACGTCAATGGCTTCTCGGGCTCCTTCAGCAACCTGCTCGACGGTGGTGCCGGC
>JAIYDH010000059.1 GCA_027487585.1 Rubrivivax sp. | reverse complement strand
CCTAAATCCGGCAGTTCCTAGCCCCTGATCCCCCGGATCGCCAGCACTGGCGCGGCGATGGCCCGCGTTGGCACACTCACCCGATGGGTGAGTCAAGACGCAAGGCGCTGGCGGTGCGCACGGAGGCTGGCGACGAGCCGGCCGAGCCGCAGGTGGTGGACACGCTGGGCGGGCGCATGCACGTGCGCTGGGACGAGGGTGCGGCGGCCACGCCGCACGGCCAGTTGGTGTTCTTTGCCGAGTTCCTGGCCGCCACCGGCGTTTTCGAGCGCTGGGTGTCGAGCTGCCCGCTGCAGTACCGCAGCGGCAACGCTCCAGACAAGCGCGACGTGCTGGGCACGCTGATGCTGGGGCTGCTGGCCGGGCACCGGCGCTACGCGCACATCACCGCGCTGCGCGGTGACGCGGTGGCTGCGCAGGCGCTGGGCATGAACAAGGTTGTCAGCGAAGACGCGCTGCGCCGGGCGCTGGAGCGCATCGACGAGGCCGCCAGCGAGGGCTGGATGCGCCCGAGCCTGCAGCACTCCGTGCGCGAGGCACTGGATCGGCCGTGGGTGCTGGACATCGACGCCAGCATCAAGCCGCTGTACGGCCGCCAGGAGGGTGCGGAGATCGGCTACAACCCAGCCAAGCCCATGCGGCCCAGCCACGTGCTGCACACCTTCCTGGTGAGCAACCTGCGCCTGGTGCTGGACGTGCAGGTCAGCTCGGGCAAGCAGCACACCAGCGGGCATGCCAAGGCGGCGCTGGGCCGACTGCTGGACGAGCTCGGCGACAAGCGGCCGGCCCTTGTGCGTGGCGACTCCGGCTACGGCAATGAAGGCATCCTGCTGACCTTGGAAGAGCGCAAGCAGCGCTACTTGCTGCGGCTGCGGCAGACCAAGAACGTGCAGCGCCTGGTGGCGCAGCAGTTCTCGCGCGAGGTCTGGAGCCGGCCCGACAACCAGGGCTGCCAGATGGTCGAGGCGCAACTGCAGCTGCACGGCTGGAGCAGGAAGCGCCGCGTCGTGATCGTGCGCCAGCGCATCCGCGGCGGCATCGCCCGCGAACGGCGGGTCGACGGCAAGCAACTGCGGCTGGACCTGGCGGGTGCGAGCGTGCACGACGGTGACAAGCTGTGGGAGTACGCGGTGCTGGTCACCGACGTCGAGTACCCGCTGCAGGCCACGGCACAGCTATACCGGGACCGCGCCGACGCGGAGAACGCCTTCGACGAGTTGAAGAACCAGTGGGGCTTGAGCGGCTTCACGACGCAGGACCTCAACCGCTGCCAGACCGTGGCCCGGGCCTGCGCGCTTGTCTACAACTGGTGGAGCTGGTACTGCCGGGCTGCGCACCCCGGCGGACGACTGGAGGCCATCACCAGCCGACCGCTGCTGCTGGCCGCGGTGGGCAAGGCCGCCAGCCATGCCAACCAGACCACGCTGTACCTCACGCCGCTGCACGGCCGGGCCGACGTGCTCAAGCGGCTGATCGCCAACATCGGCGCGGCCTTGCAGCACGTCAAGGCAGCTGCGGAGCAGTTCAAGGGCCTCGACCGCTGGGGCTGCCTGCTGCGCTACATCAGCAACCGGATCGCGCCTGTCGTCGGGCCGCCACCGCCGCCGCCGGGGCTCCCGGCGACGGGGTAACTGCCGGATTTAGGGTCAGGGCAGCGCTGTTCAGCCCTGGCGGCGGCGCACCATCAGACCCATGGCGGCCAGACCGGCCAGCATCATCGCGTAGGTGCCCGGCTCGGGGACCAGCGCGGCGTTGATGAAGTCGGCGTGGATGAACGTGGGGACATAGCCACTGAATTCGCCGAAGCTGCTGTTCAGGGTGCCGTTGACGTCACCATAAGCCATGCCAAAGCTCAGGCCGTAGCTGTTCACCCCCGCAATGAAGCCGTTGATGAAGTTCGGGCCTCCCGAATCACCGCCGGCCACACTCACTTCGCGGGCGCCGACGCCAGTGTTGCAGAACTGCGAAGAGCCCGGGGTGATGGTGAAGTCGCTGTCGGCGGCCAGAAGGCAAGATGCGTCGTTGCCGGCGAGGCCGTTGTCGAAGTCCGAGAGGTACGAAAACGAGATCTGCGCAGAAGGCAGGGTGGGGTCGTCGAACGCCCCATCCCAGTAGCCCGCGCCCCACGCGTTGTCGCCAAAGCGGAAGTCGTAGCGGTTGTCGCCGTTGCGCAGGCGACCGGTGCTGGTGTTCGTGCCCGCGCCCGTGCCCAGGCGGCCGTAGCCTGCCACGGTGAAGTGCGCGCCGGTGAGGTCGCCGCCGGTGTAAATGCCATGCGACGGCGCCCAGTTTGGAGCCGGCGTGTTCAGGCGCAGGACGGCGATGTCGTTCTGGTCGATCACCTGGCCGGTATAGCCCGAGTTCACGAAGTACTGGGTTACGGTGCGCGAGGTGGCCGCCGGGTTGTTGTAAATGCTGACCGTGGGCGAAAGGCCAGTGGGCGGCTGGAAGAAGACCGTGGTGGTCAGCGGGCCTGGGGTACCGAATCCTTCACTGACGCAATGCGCGGCAGTCAGGATCGACTGGCGGTCGGGCAGCAGGGTCCCCGAGCAGATGAAGCCACCGCCGGCGTAGGTCATCAACAGGCCGACCACACCGCCGTTGGCCGGGAAGTTGGGCAGGTAGGCGGCGCTGCCCGCGCTGCTCGACGTGCCCGTGCCGGCAAAGCCCGTCAACATGTTCGTGGCCGTCCACTCAATGCCGTTGAACGTGCCACTGGAAGAAGACGGACCTGCGTGCGCGGAACCTGCCGAAACAGCTGCCAGCGCCAAGATTAACAGTGCGACTTTCAGCTTGGTCATGAGGAACGCCTTGAAGTTGGAAATGCGTAAGCAAAGGAAACCATGCCTGACACAGGGTTGTCACGGCATTTTCGTTCATTGTTCACCCCCCTCGAATAGGGGGTTTGATGATCGCGGACCGTTGCAAGCGGGTTTGCCGATCACCGCCCGAACACGCGGTTGAGGAGCGCGCTGCAGGGCGCTGCAGGGCACCAGCGGACCGACGCGCAGCTTGCGTTCTTGTTGGGCCAGCAGCAGGAACACGCCGTCCAGGGCCTTGTCAGTAAATTGCTCGCGCACCCTGCGCGGCTGCCCCTGGACCAGACCCAGCCGAGCCGAGGCTCCGACGAGCTCGTCGTGGCGCCGAGCCAACGAAGAACGATCGGGGGCGGCCGCACCACCGGCGAGAACGCATGAGTCAGCAGCTGCCGCGCCAGGGGCACCGCCTGTTCGGCAGCCCGACGCGGATCTGGCGCTGCCGAAGAAGCCGTCGTTGTGGCCCAGGCTGGCCACCGCGTTGCCGGCGGCTCGGCGGTGGGTGTCCCGAATGCCGGCCGCCGAGTCGGACTCAGCCAGCGCCCAGGCATCGCCCGCACCGGCCCACCAAGGAAGAAGAGCCACTGCCGTAAACTGCCTGCGCTGCATGAAACCGTTCTTCCCGACGCCTTCTTCGACCCATCTTCCGCCACGCCGGGCCCTGCTGGCGACGGCGGCGCTGCTGCTGGGCGGCGTAGCGGGTTGCAGCGGGCGCGATCCGGCGCCGAGCTTCGGCTACACCCTGCTCGACGGCGCCAAGGGCCACACCGACGCCTTGCGTGGCAAGGTGCTGCTCGTCAACTTCTGGGCCACCAGCTGCGTGTCGTGTGTGAAGGAGATGCCGCAGATCGTCGCCACGCACCAGCGCTTCAAGGCCCGCGGTTTTGAGACGCTGGCCGTGGCCATGAGCTACGACCCGCCCGCCTACGTGGCCAACTTCGCGCAGACGCGGCAGTTGCCCTTCGGCGTGGTGATCGACAACACCGGCGCCATCGCCCGGGCCTTCAACGACACGCAGATCACGCCCACCACCTTCCTGATCGACAAGCGTGGCGCGATCGTCAAGCGCTACGTCGGCGAGCCCGACTTCGCCGAGCTCGGCGGGCTGGTCGAGAAGCTGCTGGCCGAAGCGTGAGCGACCCGTCTTGAACGGCCTGCCTTGATCGGACGCCTCTCGGGCCGCCTCGCGGCCAAGTCGCCCCCGCAGGTGCTGCTCGACGTGAACGGCGTCGGCTACGAGCTCGACGTGCCGATGAGCACGTTCTACAACCTGCCGGCGCTCGGCGAGCCGGCGCAGCTGCTCACGCACCTCGTGGTGCGCGAAGACGCGCATCTGCTCTACGGCTTCCTCACCGAGGCCGAGCGCGGCACCTTCCGCGAGCTCGTCAAGATCAGCGGCGTCGGGCCGCGCACCGCGCTGGCCATCCTGTCGGGCCTGAGCGTGGCCGAGCTGGCCGCGGCCGTAAGCCGGCAAGACGGCGCCCGGCTCGTCAAGGTGCCGGGCATCGGCAAGAAGACGGCCGAGCGGCTGCTGCTCGAGCTGAAAGGCAAGCTGGGTGCCGACCTGCCGCTGCCCGCCGGCGCCACGGCACTGTCGGACGCCCAGGCCGACATCACCCAGGCCCTGCAGGCCCTGGGCTACAACGAGCGCGAGGCGCAGGCCGCAATCAAGGCGCTGCCGGCCGACATCGGCGTCTCGGACGGCATCAAGCAGGCGCTGAAGGCGCTGAACCGCTAGTCCACCCGCGCCGGCCGCGGCCGATAATCACTGGATGGCCATCCAGACCGACGACTTCGCCAGCGCCACCCCGGCCCGCCGCGTGCTGAGCGCCGCGCCGGACAGCCCAAGGGAAGAAGCGCTCGAACGCGCGCTGCGCCCCAAGGGCATGGCCGATTACGTCGGCCAGGCCAAGGCCCGCGAGCAGCTCGAGATCTTCATCGGCGCCGCGCGCCAGCGCGCCGAGGCACTCGACCACGTGCTGCTGTTCGGCCCGCCCGGGCTGGGCAAGACGACCCTGTCGCACATCATCGCCAACGAGCTGGGCGTGAACCTGCGCCAGACCTCGGGGCCGGTGCTCGAAAAGCCCAAGGACCTGGCCGCCATCCTGACCAATCTCGAGAAGAACGACGTGCTCTTCATCGACGAGATCCACCGGCTGAGCCCGGTCGTCGAGGAGATCCTGTACCCCGCGCTCGAGGACTACCAGATCGACATCATGATCGGCGAGGGCCCGGCCGCGCGTTCGATCAAGCTCGACCTGCAGCCGTTCACCCTGGTCGGCGCCACCACGCGCGCCGGCATGCTGACGAACCCGCTGCGCGACCGCTTCGGCATCGTCGCGCGGCTGGAGTTCTACACGGCCGAGGAGCTCACGCGCATCGTCACGCGCTCGGCGGCGCTGCTGAACGTGGCCATCGACGAAGCCGGTGCGCGCGAGATCGCCCGCCGCAGCCGCGGCACGCCGCGCATCGCCAACCGGCTGCTGCGCCGCGTGCGCGACTACGCGCAGGTCAAGGCCGACGGCCGCATCGTCGAGCGCGTGGCCGATCTGGCACTGGCCATGCTCGATGTCGATCCGCTCGGCTTCGACGTCATGGACCGCAAGCTGCTCGAGGCCGTGGTGCACCGCTTCGGCGGCGGCCCGGTGGGCCTGGAGAACGTGGCCGCGGCCATCGGCGAGGAAGCCGGCACTATCGAGGACGTGATCGAGCCCTACCTCATCCAGCAGGGCTACCTGCAGCGCACGCCGCGCGGCCGCATGGCCACCGCCGCGGCCTGGCGCCACCTGGGGCTGGCGGTGCCGGCCGCGGGCCTGGGCTCAGGCGGCGATCTCTTCGGCGGGGCCTGAACCCGGGTCGGCGCCGTCGAAGTGCCGGCGGTCGTCCCAGCCAACGACACGAAATCCTTCGCCGGTGTAGAGCACCCGGTTCACCGCGGCATTGGCCAGCTGCCAGGTGCGCGGCGCCTGCAGGCCGATGCCGTTGGCCGCGCGGTACAGGCAATCGAGCACACCGCCATGCGCGGCGATGGCGATGGTCTGGCCCCGGTGGGCCTCGGCCAGGCGCGTGAAGATGGCGATGCAGCGCGCCGAAAACTCGATCAGCGACTCGCCCCCGCCCGGCCCGAAGCCGGGTTCGCGCTCGCGCCAGCGGCGGGCGTCGTCGGGGTGGCGCTCCTCGATCTCGGCGTAGCTCAGGCCTTCGAGCACGCCGAAGTGGCGCTCGCGCAGCTCGGTGAGGGTGCTCAGCGGCAGGCCGCAGGCCGCCGCCACCGCCGCGCCGGTGTCGCGGGCGCGCAGCAGGTCGCTGCTGTAGACGGCCACGATGCCGGCATCGGCCAGCGCCGCGCCCAGTCGGCGGGCCTGCCAGCGGCCGGTGTCGTCGAGGCCGATGTCGAGGTGGCCCTGGAGACGCTGCGTCGCGTTGTAGGCGGTCTGGCCGTGTCGCAGCGCGAAGAGGTGCGTCGGCTCGATCAAGACGGCTCGGCCAGCAGGCGCGCGTTCAGCGTGTAGGTGCCCGAGAAGGTGGCCTCGCCCAGCACGCGGCCGGCCAGCTGCGCGCGCACCTGATGGCCGCCAAACACGCCGTCCAGGGGCAGGCGCGGCACGGCCACGGCGTACAGCGTGAACACGTAGTGGTGCACGAGCGAGTCGTTCCAGGGCGGGAACGGCCCGTCGTAGCCAAAGTACGAGCCCGCCATCTCGGCATCGCCGGCGAACCAGTTCGTGTAGTCGTTCAGGCCGTGGCGCGCACCTTCACCCCCGGCCAGGCCCTGCACGGCGGGCCCGGGTTTGCCACGGGGCGTGAAGCCACGGCTGAAGGCGCCCTCGGCGATCTCGGCCGGCGTCGGCGGCAAGTCGATCAGCACCCAATGGAAGAAGTCGGCGCGCGCCAGGTCGGCCGGCACTTCGCGACCGGGCTGGTTCACGTCGTCGGCGCGCGAAGGCACGTCGAAGTCGTGGCAGATCAGCACCAGGCTCTGGGTGCCAGAGGGCAAATCGCTCCAGGCCAGATGCGGGTTGAGGTTGTCGCTGAAGGTGGCGCCGCCGGCCCCATCGGGCCGGCCGGCGGCGTGGCGTTCAGGGATGCGGTCGCCGTTGGTCCAGCTGTCGCTCCAGAGCTTCATCGGGTGTGATCTCGAAAGGAAAGGGCGGCGGCCGCGTGGGCGGCGGCTGTCAGACGCCCCAGACCACCGGCTCGCCGCCGGCGTGGCTGCGGCGCAGCATCTCGATCATGGGCCACAAGCGCTGGCGCAGGCCCACCGCGGCGGCAGGGCCGGTCTCGGGCTCGGCGACTTCGTCACGGCCGGGCGCTGCGGCGGCCTCGGCCTGGGCGATGGCGGCCTCGAGCACGGCCACCAGCGCCGGCTGGTGCGCCGTCTCGAAGATGCCCTTGGGCGCGGGCTCGCGGCCCAGCAAGCGCAGAAGCGCATCGCCGTGCGCCTGAAGCATGATCACGTCACCACTGGCCTTGCTGCGGAACTTGTACGGCATCGCCCGATTGTGCGGCGAATGCGGGCCAGGAGTCTGGTGCCGCTCAGATGCCTATCTGAGATGCCTATCTGATCAGCCGCATGAGCGGCGTGTTGCGTCGGGGTGGCACCGGTGTGGCCAACGCCGGCAGCCGCTGCTCGAAGCTCAGCACATCGAGCGCCGGGGCGAACAGGAAGCCCTGGAACTCGTCGCAGCCGATGTCACTGAGGAACTGGCGCTGAGCCTCCGTTTCCACGCCCTCGGCAATGACGGTCTTGCCCAGTGCGCGGGCCATCTGGATGATGGCGCGCACGATCGCGGCGTTGCCGTCGTCGTCGGGCAGGCCCGACACGAAGGCACGGTCGATCTTCAGCTTCTGCACGGGAATGCGCCTCAGGTACGAGAGGCTGGAGTAGCCGGTGCCGAAGTCGTCGATCGACATCTGCACGCCCAGCCGCGCCAGCGCTTCCAGGCGGTGCAGCATGTCACCGGCTTCGTCGTGCAGCAGGATCGACTCGGTGAGTTCGAGCTCCAGCAGCCGTGCCGGCATGCCCGCCACGGCCAGTGCCTCGGCCACGCGCTCGGCGAAGTGCGCCTGCTGGAACTGCAGCGCCGATACGTTGACGGCCACCGGCAGCGAGCGCCCCTGCGCATGCCAGCGCGCGGCCTGGCCCACCGCGGTGCGCAGCACCCATTCGCCGAGCTGCACGATGAAGCCACTGTCCTCGGCGACCTTGATGAAGCGGCCCGACGAGACTTCGCCCATCTCGGGGTCGCGCCAGCGCAGCAGAGCCTCCGCACCGGTCACGGCTCCGGTGGCCAGACACACCTGCGGCTGGTAGTTCAGCCGGAAGCGGTTGCTCACCAGCGCCTGGCGCATGGCGTGGTCGATCTTCATGTGGCTGCGCCAGTCGACCTCGGTGCGCGCCTGGTGCAGCCGCCAGTTCGCACGCCCGCTGCCCTTGACGGCGCGCATGGCCTGCTCGGCGCGGCGCATCAGCTGGTCGGCATCACGGCCGTGCGAGGGCGCCAGTGCCACGCCAATGCTGCAGGTGAGCGTGAACTGCGCGTCGCCCACGCTGCTAGGTTTCTTGATCTCGTTGAGCACCCGACCCGCCAGCTTTTCGGCGAAGGTCGCGTCGGCCGGGCTGACGACGATGGCGAACTGGTCGCCGCCCACGCGCGCCAGCAGGTCACCCTTGCGCAGGCAGCCCTGAATGCGCTGCGCCACATCGAGCAGCACGTCGTTGCCGACGACATGGCCGAGGGTGTCGTTGATGTGGCCGAAGCGGTCGAGGTCGACGACCAGCAGCGACAACGTGGTCGGCCCGGTCGTGCCGCTGCCGGCACCCTCGGGCAGCTCCAACAGGGAGCGCACGTGCTCGGCCAGCCGGCCGCGGTTAGCCAGCCCGGTGAGCGGGTCGGTGTGGCTGAGCGTCTCGATGCGCTCCTCGGCAGCCAGCCGCTCGGTGAGATCGCGGAACGACCAGACGCAGCCGCTGCCGCCATGCACCAGCGGTCGCGACACGCGCTCGAGCACGCGCCCGCGCGTCAGCGTGAAGCGCTCCGACACCGGCGCCTCACCCTGCAGGGCCAGCAGTCGCCGGGCGTCGGCGGACGGATCGGCCAGGCGCGAAACCAGGCAATCGCGCAGCGCGGCGTCGTCGCGCAGAAGCAGCAGGTCGTCGGGCAGTTCGAACAGCTCGGCGAAGCGGCGGTTGAACACGCGCAGGCGGCCGGCCAGATCGGTGACGAGGATGCCGTCGGCTGTGGCCTCCAGCGTGCCCTGCAGCTCGGCCACGAGCTCTTCGCGCTGGGCCTGCAGTTGCACCTCGGCGCTGCGGTCAGCCACGGTCACCAGAGCCAGCAACTGCGGCTCGCCGCCGGTTTGCAACGGCAGCTCGACGACGCGGATGCTGCGGCTCACCGGCCGGGTGCGGCCGTCGCAGCTGCCCACCAGGGTGTCGCTGAACAGCGGCGAGCGGTCGCCGAGTGCCGCGCCCAGCCACCAGGCCAGGTCTTCGGGCGACGCCGCCACGGCATCGGCCGCGCGGCCGAGCAGCGCCGAGGCCGGGGCGTCGGCGCCGACGAACCAGCGTGCGGCCTCGCCATTGGCGGCCACGATGCAGCGGGTGTCCAGCCGCGCCAGCCAGGCGGCGTGGGGCAGGCCCTCGAGAAAGGTCACGAGCAGGCGTTCTGCCGAAGCGCCCGCGGGCGGCTTCAGCAGATGCAGGCTGCCGCCTGGCAAGGCCCCGGTCATGGCATCGCCGTCGATCAAGCAGCCAGCTCCATTGGCGCGTTGCCGTCGGCGGCGGCGACGTGCACCAGCGGCTCGAAGTAGTAGCTCACGCGCGGCCTCGGATCGAGGTACTCGATCACCGCCGGCGGCAGCTTGGCGGCCGGCAGGCTGCGGCGGATGCCGAGGTCGGCCTGCGTTTCCAGATCGAGCACCAGGGCCTCGTGGCGCGGCACCCTCGCGTCATGCACCAGCACGCGCGGCTTCAGCGGTCGGCTGGAGTTGACGCCCACGACGAGTGCGAAGCGGTCGTCCGTCAGTTGCACCAGCGATCCCGCGGGGTACACGCCCATCATGCGGATGAAGACGTTCAGCACCGCCGGGTCGAAGCGGTTGCGGCCCTGCACGAACAGCACCGACACGGCTT
>JAIYDH010000018.1 GCA_027487585.1 Rubrivivax sp. | reverse complement strand
GCTGGTGGCGCCGGCCGCCGCCGATGACCACCGGCTGGCCCTTCAGCTCCGGGTAGCGCAGCAGCTCCACCGACGCATAGAAGGCGTCCATGTCGAGGTGGGCGATCCAGCGGCGCGGCATCGGGCCCGAGGCTACCGCCGCTCCTCTTCTTGAGGGAACCAGCAACAATTCGACATACAAATGTGCGAAACGCACATTTAGAATGCGAAGCACGCGGTGGCCAGCCCGGCCGCCGGTTCTCACGGAGCTCCTGCCATGACTGCTTCCCGCACCTCCCGCCCGGCCCTGCCGGCCACCGTCTCTCGGCGCACCGTGCTGGGTGCCGCCGCCGCCTCGTCGGCCTCGGCCTTGCTCGTCGCCTGCGGCGGCGGCGGCGACGATCCCGCGCCGACCACCCCGCCCACCGGCGGCGGCACGGCCACCACCAGCAGCTATACCGACGGCGTGATCAGCGGCTTCGGCTCGGTCATCGTCGGCGGTGTGCGCTTTGACGACAGCGCGGCCAGCATCACCACTGAAGACGGCACCGCCGTCGCGGCCAGCGCCATGAAGCTGGGCATGACGATCGAGATCGAAGGCGGCCGCATCAACAACGCCACGGCCAGCGCCCTGGCGCTGCACATCCGCCTGAACACCGAGGTGCAGGGCCCCGTCAGCGCCGTCGACACCACCGCCAGCACGATCACCGTGCTGGGCCAGACGGTCGTCATCACCACCAGCACGCTGTTCGACGAGACGCTCACCGGCGGCCTGAGCGCCATCCGCGTGGGTGCCGTGGTCGAGGTCTACGGCATCCTCGACAGCACCGGTGGCCGCATCGTCGCCACGCGCATCGAGGCCGAAGACAGCGCCACGGTCTACAAGCTGCGCGGCCGCATCGCCGATCTGGACACCACGGCCAAGACCTTCACGATCAACGGCACCGTCATCAACTACGCCAGCGTGCCGGCCGTCCAGGTGCCGGCCGGCTTTGCCAACGGGCAGCTCGTGCGGCTGCGGCTGCAGACGGCGCAGGTCGGCGGCCAGTGGGTGGCCACGCAACTGCGCACCGGCCGCCGCTGGCCGGACGCCATCTCGGAGGCCAAGATCGAGGGCGTCATCACCGCGTTCACGAGCCTGGCCAGCTTCTCGGTCAACGGGCTGCCTGTCAACGCCAGCACCGCCAGCTACCCTGATGGCACCGCCGGCATCGTGCTCGGCGCGCGCGTGGAAGTGAGCGGCACCATCACCGAGGGCGTGATGCAGGCCGCCAAGGTGGAGATCGAGGAGCGCCGCAGCCCCGGCCCGCGCGAGTGGGACCTGCGCGGCGAGATCGGCAACCTCAACACCACCGACAAGACCTTCGCGCTGCGCGGCGTGACGGTCTGGTACGGCGGCGCGGTGGAGTACCGCGACGGCACCGTGGCCACGCTGGCCAACGGCGTGCGCGTGCGTGCCCGTGGCCCGCTGGCGGCCGACCGCACGCGCATGGAAGCCACGCGCATCGACTTCCGCGTCTGACTGCCAGGCCCGCTGCCGCGGCGGGCTACAGTGCCCGCCGCCCGCGCCCCGTCATGACCGAACCCACCGCCCCCACCGACCCGGCCGAAGCCGAACAGGCTGCGCTGCACGACGCGCTGGCCGGGCTGGTGGCGCAGGTGGCGCGGCTGGCGGTGGCGCGCGGGCTGCCGGTGGCGCCGGTGGAAGAACTGCTGCGCGCCGCGTTCGTGGCGGCGGCGTCGGCGGCCCACCCGGGCTTGCCCGAGCACCGCAAGGTCAGCCGCATCGCCACCACCACGGGCCTGAACCGGCGCGAGGTGACGCGCCTGGTGCAGCAGCGCACGGCCCCAACGCCGGGCAAGTCGCACACGTCCCCCGCCGGCCAGGTGTTTGCGCACTGGCGCAACCAGCCGGCCTGGCGCGGCGCCGACGGCACGCCGCTCACGCTGCCGCGCCTGGGCGCGGGCGCCAGCTTCGAGACGCTGGCCCAGCAGGTGTCGCGCGACGTGCACCCGCGCAGCCTGCTCGACGAACTCGCGCGCCTGGGCCTCGTGCGCTGGGACGCGGCCGCCGACACCGTGGCGCTGGCCAGCGAGACCTTCGTCGCCCGCGGCGACACCTTGCGCCAGCTCGGCTTCCTGGGCGACAACGTCGGCGACCACCTGCGTGCCGCGGTTGACAACGTGCTGGCCGGCGCCGCCGGCGAGGCCCCCCGCCACTTCGAGCAGGCGGCCTTTGCCTGGGGCTTGTCGGCCGAGTCGCTGGCGCTGCTGCAGCCGGCCATCCGCGCGCAGTGGCAGACACTGGTGCAGGCGCTCGTGCCGCAGCTGCGCGAGCGGGTGCAGGCCGACGCCGCCACCGACCCCACGCCGGGCGGCCGCATCCGCATCGGCCTGTACGCCTATCACGAGGGCGCCGAAGAGGCGTCCTCGACCACTGCAGCACCCGCGGTGCGCCGACGCGTGCCGCGAAAGAACCGTGAGTGAAGCCATGAAGAACTTTCGACGTTGGTGTGCCCCCTGGCTGGCGCTGTGCGCGCTGCTGCTCGCCTCGTGTGGCGGCGGTGGCGGTGTCGACACCGGCGGCACCGGCGGCATCACACCCGCCGTGGCCTCGGGGCCGATCACCGGCTTCGGCTCGGTCATCGTCGGCGGCGTGCGCTACGCCGACGACACCGCCGAAGTCGAAGACCTCGACGGCAGCCGCCGCACGCGCGACGAGCTGAAGCTGGGCATGACGGTCGAGATCGAGGCCGGCGCCATCAACGACAGCGCGGCCACCGCCATGGCGCGCCGCATCCGCTTCGAGAGCGAGCTCGCCGGGCTGGTGTCGGCCGTCGACGTGGCCGGCGAGGCGTTCACCGTGCTCGGGCAGCACGTGGTGGTCGACGCCGCCACGGTGTTCGACGAGCGCTTTGCCCGCGGCCTGGCCAGCTTGGCGGTGGCGCAGCCGGTGGAGGTGTATGCCGAGTTCGATGCCGCGCTGCAGCGCTACCGCGCCACGCGGGTGGAGCCGGCCACGCCAGGCAGCGGCCTGTTGCGCCTGCGCGGGCCCGTGGCCGAGGTGAACTCGGCGCTGCGCACCCTGCGCATCGGCACGGCCACCTACCGCTACAGCGGCGCCAGCGACGTGCCCGCCGGCCTGGCCGCCGGCGTATGGGTGCGCTTGCGGCTGAGCTTCGACCCCAGCCCGGTGGCCGTGTGGGAGGTGCAGCGCTTCTCGCTCGCCCTGCGCGACTGGGCCGATGCCGACGAGGTGCGCATCGAGGGCCGCGTGTCGGCGCGCAGCGGCAGCCTCTTCGTCGTCAACGGCCGCACGGTCGACGGCAGCGCGGTGGCCCTGCCCGCCGAGTTGGTGGTGGGCGCGCGGGTCGAGGTGCGGGGCAGCCTGCGCGCTGGCTTGTTGCGCGCCACGCGGGTGACGGTGCGCAGCGACGCCGAAGACAGCGGCCGCGAGTTTCGGTTCGAGGGCGACGTCACGGCAATCGATGTGACGGCCGGCACCTTGACCGTGCGTGGGCAGATCATCTCGACGCGTCGCACGGGCCTGCGGGTCGACTGCGGCCCGCCGTCGCCGAGGGTTGGCGACCGCGTCGAGGTGCGCGCCGTGCTGGCCGCCGACCGCCGCACGCTCGAGGCTACGCGCATCACCTGCCGATGACGAGACCTTGTGCCGCCCCGGGCGGGGCGCAGCGGCCTACACTGGACCGATGAAAGAGACCCCCGACCAGCGCGCCCTGAAGGCGGCCACCGTCTCGCTCGTCGCCGCGCTCGGCTGCGTGGCGCTGTTCCTGCCGCCGCTGCTGCAGGACACCGTGGCCACGCCGCTGCGGGCTGCCGCCACCGGCGCCGCGCTGGGCTGCACGCTGCTGCTGCACTGGATCTTCCTTGGCCTGGCCGTCCAGCGCATGCGGCGCTCGGTGGCCGCGTGGGTGGGCCTGTCGGTGCTGCTGTTCCCCATCGGCAGCGTGCTGTCGCTGGTGCTGCTGGGCTGGTTCTCCGACGAGCGTGGCAGCCCGGCGCCTGCGCCTTATGCCTGATCCGGCCTCAATCGGCCTGATCCCGCCGCCCCAGTTCAGCCGCGCCGCGCGAACCCGAGCCTGAGCTCGGCCGCCAGGTCGATCACCGACATCGCGTAGTACGAGCTCCAGTTGTAGCGCGTCACGGCATAGAAGTTCGCCGTGCCGGCCACGTAGCTGGGCGCGGCAGCGCCGTTCTGCAGCTCCACCAGCGCCAGTGGGCCGGCGTGGGCGCGGGCCTGCGCCGGCAGCTCGGCGCCGCGTTGCAGCATCTGCGCCGCTGTGAAGCTGGGCAGGATGTCCGGGCCCAGCAGGAAGGCCCGGTCGGCGGTGTCCACCGGCACCGCCACCTCGAAGTGCGTGGGCATGCCGCGCTGCCAGCCGTGGTCGGCGAGGTAGCGCGCCACGCTGCCGATGACGTCGGCCGGCTGGCGCAGCAGGTCGATGTGGCCGTCGCCGTCCATGTCGACGGCGTAGCGGTTGATGCTGCCCGGCATGAACTGCGGCAGCCCGATGGCACCGGCATAACTGCCCAGCGGCACGCCCGGGTCGAGTTGCTCACGTTCGCACCAGACGAGGAACTCCTCGAGCTGCTCGCGGAAGAAGTCGCTGCGGTCGCGCCGGCCGGGTGGAAAGTCGAAGGCCAGCGTGGCCAGCGCGTCGACGACGCGGAAGCGCCCGGTGAAGCGGCCGTAGAAGGTTTCGACGCCGACGATGGCGACGACGATCTCCGGCGGCACGCCCCAGCGCGCTTCAGCCTCGGCCAGCCAGGCCTCGTGATTGCGCCAGAAGGCCACGCCGGCGGCGATGCGCTGGGCATCGACGAAGCGCGCGCGGTAGGCGATCCAGTTCTTCGCCGTGCCGGCCGGCGGCGGCATGATCAGCCGGCGCACGGCCTCGGTGCGGCGGGCGTCGCCGATGGCGCGCTTCAGCCAGGCGGCGTCGAGGCCCCGGCGCGCGGCCACCTCGTCCACGAAGGCCATGGCGGCGGCATGGCCGGCGTAGGCGGGCCCCAGGGCGGGCGTGCGACGGCGGCGCGGGTCGCTGGCTAGTCCTGGGGTTTGTGCTTGCGCCGTCAAGGGCAGGGCCGTTGCCCATCCGCCCAGGGCCAGCACCAGGCCCGTGCACAGTTGGCGACGGCGCATGGCCAGGGGTTTGGCGTCCGTCGAAGGGTCGTCTGCAGAGCGCGCACGCAGGGGCATGCGCCGATTATCGACAGCGCCCGCCGCAGGACCTTGCGCGCCAACTTCCAAAGGGGCCGCGCCGCCGGCAGCAGCGTCCAGGCTCGCGCCTGGTGCGCCAAACGCCGCCCCGATGCCTGCCGGCGCTCCACGCGCGGCATGTTGGCCGGGGCCGAGGCGAGACCAAGCGCCGGTGCCTTGCGTCAGTGCCGGGTGGCGGGCGTGGCCTTGGCGGCGCGGGCGAAGCCGGCCCACCAGGTGCGCAGCGCCGAGGCCGAGCCTGCTGCCGCGTCGCCGTAGCGCGCCTGGTCCAGCGCCTCGAGTTCGGCCGCCAGGGCGTGGCCCCGCGGGCCCAGCGCCAGTCGCACCCGTCGTGCGCGTTCGCGCGGGCCGTGGTGCAGCTCCACCGCCACGCCCAGCGCCGCCAGCTGCGCCTGCACGCGGTGCTGCAGGCGCTGCCAGGGGTCTTGCCGGTGGCGGTCCCACCAGGCCCAGGCGGCGCCGGCCAAGGCGCCGCCGCACAGCAAGGTGATCAGCGCGCTGGCCAGGTCGGTCCAGTCCGGGCTGCCCACGCCCAGGCTGCGCAGCAGGTCGAACTGCTGACCGCGCGAGTAGTTCAGCACCCACTGGTTCCAGCGGTTGTTCACGTTCTCCCAGGCAGCGCGCAGCTGTTGCGCCAGCGCCGGGTTGAGGCTGTTCACCGCACCGGCCACCAAGCCGGGCGGCGGCGCCAGGCGCTGGCTGCGGCGCACGCGCTCGGGCGCCACGGCGGCGGTCGGGTCGATGCGCACCCAGCCGCGCTGCGGCACCCAGATCTCCGCCCAGGCGTGGGCGTTGCTGTTGCGCACGATCAGGTAGCCGTCCTGCAGCGCGTCGTCGGCGCCCTGGTAGCCGGTGACGATGCGCGCCGGCACGTCCATGGCCCGCATGATCACGACAAAGGCGCTGGCGAAGTGCTCGCAGAAACCGAGCTTGCGGTCGAACCAGAACTCGTCGATGGCGTTGTCGGCGTAAGGCCCGGGCTCCAGCGTGTAGGTGAAGCCGGCACTGCGGATGTGCGCCAGTACGGCCTGCGCCAGCACCAGGCCGTCGGCGGTCTCCATGCCAGGCTGGGCTCGCAGCTGCGCCGCCCACTGCAGTGTGCGCGGGTTGGTGTTGGGCGGCAGGTCGACCAGGTCGCGCAGGCCCAGCACGTCTTCACGCGGGCCGTGGCGGTGCTGCAGGTAGGCGGTGGCGGTGATGCGCCGTCGCTCGATCAGCGGTCGGTCGGTCTGCCACTGGCCGTCGACGCGTTGCACCACCAGCCAGCCGGGGATGACCGGTGCGGCGCCGGGCAGGTCGGGCGTCATCTCCAGCAGCGGCAACAGCGGCAGCTGACTGGGCTCGATCGTCATCTCGTAGCGCAGCGGCGGGCCGGCCACCTGCAGCTCCAGCCGCGGCCGCTGCGCCGCGGGGAAGGTGGGCGCCAGGCGGATCCATTCGCGGCCGTCGAAGGTGGATAGCACCGGGCCGCGGAAGTACAGCTGGCTCTGCGGCGGCGCCGTGCCTTCGAAACGCACGCGCAGCGCGATCGAGTCGTCTTCGGCGATCGAGGCCACGCCGCCCAGCCGCATCGAGCCCGACAGCCCGGTGCGGCCGGCGGCGTCCTGCGGCAGGCCCCACAAGGGCCCGATGCGCGGGAACAGCAAGAACAGCACCACCATCACCGGCACGCCCAAGGCCGCCGCCTTGGCCGCCACGGCGCCAGCGCGCGCGAGCGACGGCCGCCCCACCGGCATGTGCGCCAGCGTCAGCGCCGTCAACAGGCCCCACACCGCGCCCAGCAGCCACAGGCCGGTGAGCAGCGCCTGCGAGTACAGGAAGTGCGTCAGCACGAGGAAGAAGCCGAGGAAGAACACCACCAGCGCGTCGCGCCGGGCGCGCAGCTCCAGGGTCTTCAGCGACACCAGCACCACCAGCATCGTGATGCCCGCCTCCTTGCCCAGCAGCGTGCGCTCCT
>JAIYDH010000301.1 GCA_027487585.1 Rubrivivax sp. | reverse complement strand
GCGCCGCTCGTCGTTGCAAATGCTCGCCGTAGCCCGGGCTACGGCTGCGCTTTGCGCCTAGATCGACACCGTTTCGGACGCCCGCTCGGACGCGCCGGAATACTTCACAAGCTCTGAGCCGATGAACGAGCCACGCAAGCGCGTGCAGATGGCCGACATCGCGCGGCTGGCGGGCGTGTCGGTGTCCACCGTGTCGCGGGCGCTGGCCGGCAACCCGCAGATCAACGCCGAGACGCGCGAGCGGGTCAGCCAGCTCGCGCGTTCGCTCAACTACACCATCAACGTCGGCGCGCAGAACCTGCGGCTGCAGAAGAACCAGACGATCGCCGTCGTCGTGCCCTACGACGCCCGCGTGCGCCAGCACATCTCGGACCCGTTCTTCCTGGCGCTGGTGGGCGCGCTGGCCGACGCGCTCACCGACCGCGGCTACGACATGCTGCTGTCGCGTGTGGACGCCGAGTCGCTCGACAGCGCCGCGGCGCTGGTCGAAGGCGGCAAGGCCATCGGCCTGGTGATCGTGGGCCAGTGGCGGCACCACGACCAGTTGAACGAACTGGCCGCGCGCAAGCTGCCGCTGGTGGTGTGGGGCGGGCAAATGCCGCAGCAGCTGTACTGCAGCGTCGGCGGCGACAACGTCATGGGCGGGCTGATCGCCACGCGCCACCTGCTGCAATCGGGCCGTCGGCGCGTGCTGTTCGCCGGCGATGCGCAGCTGCCCGAGGTCTACCTGCGCCGCGAAGGCTGGCGCCAGGCGCTGCGCGAGGCCGGCATCGCCGCCGACGAATCGCTGGAGCTCGTCGTGCCCTTCGAGGCCATCGCGGCGCGCACGCGGCTCGACGAGCGCTGCGCGGCTGGCCTTGACTTCGACGGCGTGGTGACCTGCAGCGACCTCATGGCCGTGCAAGCCGTGCAAGCCCTGCGCGCCGCCGGCCAGCGCGTGCCGGCCGACGTGGCGGTGGTGGGCTACGACGACATGCCCATCGCCACCTATACCGAGCCCGCGCTCACCACCGTGCACCAGCCGGTGCTGATGGCGGGCGAAGAGCTCGTCGAGGCGCTGCTGGCGCTGCTGCGCGGCGAGACCGTGCCGCCGCGCACGCTGCCGGTGCACATGGTGACGCGTGCCAGCGCGCCAGCCGCCGCGGCCTGAGCGCATTCCCCGCAGTTTCAAACGTTTGCGAGCGGGCTCGAACAGCCTAGGCCAGTAGTGGAAAACACTGGTTTGCAATCGATTGCGAATCAACCACCATTCGCGCCGCCGTCGCATCAGGCGACGTTCCGTCCGACCCAAGATTGGGCCTCGAGCCCGCCAGCCCTGGAGACAAGCCCATGTCACGCTGCAAGCCCCATCCCATCGCGCTGGCCGCCGCGCTCGCGTTGTCGCCCGTCGCCTACAGCCAGGCCCAGACGGCCGCGCCGGCTGACGCCACCGTCGTGGCCCAGGCCAACACCGCACGACCGGCCGCCGCCGCGCCTGCTGCTGCGCCGGCCGCACCTGCGGCGCCCGCCGCCAGCAGCGACGGCCTCAACCTCGACCGCGTCATCGTCACCGGCACAGCCATCATGCGGTCGAAGATGCGCCAGAGCGTCTCGGTCTCCGACATCGACAGCGAGCGTCTCGGCAATCTCGTGGCCACCAGCGCCACCGACATGCTGCGCTCCATCCCCGGCCTGCGCAGCGAGGCCAGCGGTGGCGAGAGCAACGCCAACATCGCCGTGCGCGGCCTTCCCGTCTCGGCCGGCGGCGCGCGCTACCTGCAGTTCCAGGAAGACGGCATGCCCGTCATGCTGTTCGGCGACGTGGCCTTCGCCACCGCCGACACCTGGCTGCGTGCCGATGGCGGCATCGAGCGCTTGCAGGTCGTGCGCGGCGGCAGCGCCTCGACGCAGACCACCGGCGCGCCCGGCGGCATCATCAACTACCTCAGCAAGACGGGCGACGAGCCCGGCGGCTTCGTCTCGCTCAGCAAGGGCCTCGATTTCGACCAGACTCGCCAGGAGTTCGGCTACGGCGGCAAGCTGGCTGACAAGACCCGCTTCTACGTCGGCGGCTTCTGGCGCAAGGGCGATGCCGGCCGCGACGGCGCCGCCGGTACCGAAAACGGCGGCCAGCTGCGCCTGAACGTGACGCGCGACGTGCAGGGCGGCTACGTCCGCTTCAGCTTCAAGCACCTCGACGACCGCACGCCCACCTTCATGCCGACGCCGGTGCGCTTCGTCAACGGCCAGATCGAAGAGATCCCCGGCCTCGACCCGCGCCGCACGGCCTTCTACAACGCCGGCTGGCCGCTGGACAACACGCTCACCGCGAGTAACGGCCGCGCCAACTCGAACATCCGCGACGGCCTGTCGGCCAAGTCCACCGTGTTCGGCGCCGAGATCGACCTCGACGCCGGCGGCGGCTGGCGCCTGAACAACAAGTTCCGCTGGAGCAAGAACAGCGGCCGCTTCATCGGCATCTTCCCGGGCGACGACGTCTCGGCCGCGCCGGCCGGCACCACCATCGCCAGCGGCCCGGGCGC
>JAIYDH010000043.1 GCA_027487585.1 Rubrivivax sp. | reverse complement strand
GCCGACGTCATCGTGGCGACGCCGGGCCGGCTGCTCGATCTGGTGGAGCGCAACGCCGTGAAGCTGGAGGACGTGGAGATCCTCGTGCTCGACGAGGCCGACCGGCTGCTGGAAGAAGGCTTCGCCGACGAGCTGGCGCGCATCCGCGCGCTGCTGCCGGCGCGGCGGCAAGGTCTGTTCTTCTCGGCCACCTTCGCACCCGCGGTGCAGGCGCTGGCGGCCGATTGGCTGCACGAGCCGCTGACGCTGGACCTGGCCGCCCGTGGTCGCGATCATCCCGATGGCGCGCCTGCGCCGGCCATCGAGCAGCGCGCCGTGGAAGTCGATGCCTCGCGGCGCACCGCGCTGCTGCGCCACCTGATCGAACAGGCCCGCTGGGCACAGGTACTGGTGTTCGTGGCCACGCGCTATGCCAGCGAGCACGTGGCCGACAAGCTGCGCCGCCACGGCCTGGCCGCGGCGGCCTTCCATGGCGAGCTGAGCCAGGGCGCGCGCACCCGCGTGCTGGCCGACTTCCACGGCGGCGCGCTGCAGGTGCTGCTGGCCACCGACATGGCCGCACGCGGCCTGCACATCCCCGGCCTGCCGGTGGTGGTGAACTACGACCTGCCACGCTCGGCCGACGATCACACCCACCGCATCGGCCGCACCGCGCGCGCCGGTGCCGCGGGCCTGGCGGTGAGCTTCGTCAGCGCCGCCACCGAGGCGCACTTCCGGCTGATCGAAAAGCGCCAGGGCCAGCGCGTGCCGCGCGAGCGCATTGCGGGCTTCGAGCCCAAGGAAGCAGCGCCGGCGCCATCGGCCGTTGACCTCCAGGGCGTGGGCAGCATCAAGGGCCGGCGCAAGAGCAAGAAGGACAAGCTGCGCGAGGCGGCGGCAAGCGACTGACTCTTTCTGCGGCTGAGGCTCGCGGCGAGAATCTCGCTCTCCCAAGGAGCACCCTCATGTCGATCGTTCGCAACTCGTTGGATCCTGCCAAGCTGAATACGACGCTGTCTTTGCCGTTTGAACTTCGGCTCGACGACTTCAGGTCAGCTGTCCAGGATGTCTACGACTTCTTCTATGACGTCAACCTGGGCCTGAGCAAGAAGGGGCTCGCTCGGCTGGACGACATGCTGCGGCCCGCCAGCATGTCAGGCATCGTTTCTGACATGCTGACAGCAAGCTTGGCAAAGCACTCCCGCGCCTTGGTCGTCAACGCTTTTCATAACGGGCATCCTGACTTGCTTGTCAGTGGTCAGTATCCGAACAACTCCGTCAGATCCGGTGAACATGGCGTAGAGGTCAAGACAACCCGCAAGCGAGGCGGTGCCGTTGACACGCATGGCGCACGCAACCAATGGATGTGCGTTTTCGTCTACGTTGTCGACAACGCGACAGAGCCGGCCGTCGATCGCAAGCCCATGAGCATCCGGGAGATCTACCTGGGACAGGTCACAACAGACGACTTCCGCCGCAACGCCCGGGGCGAATTGGGAACCAAAACAGCCACCCTGCACGCGCAGGGCATCGCCAAGCTCAGGCAGAGCTGGGTCTACCGCGAATGAGGGCCGTTGGCTCTGGTCGTTTCAACGGAAAGCTCAGCCAGCTTCGGAATGGCCGCCTGCGCCAACTGCCAGTACTCGCTGTCGCGCTCGACACCGATGCTCTGGTAGCCGAGCGCATCTGCTGCAGCGATCGTGGAGCCTGAGCCGGCAAACGGATCCAGCACGACACCTTGGGCCAAAGGCAGCACTCCGCGCACCACTTGTCGCAAGAAGGCCTGTGGCTTCAAGCTCGGGTGATTGGCGAGTTTGCGCTCATTGGCCCGCGTCGGTGCCGAGGCGATGACATCGCCGAATGGGCGCTCACCGCTGATGCGCCTGAAGCCCCCTGTGCCCCAGCGCCTCAGGTTGTCCTGAACGCGTCCCTCCAAGGGCTTTCGGAACAGCAGCCACGGCTCCCACATCGACCGCGGCATGACGCTGACATCGCTGAATTCGACGTGGGCCGCCTTCGGGCGATCACCACCGCGCATGGTCATCACCAGTCGCACAAGTTCACCGCGTCTCTCAAGACCCGCCCGAGCGAGAGCCCCGGACACCAAGTGCGACAACAACGGGTTGCTGGCGACCACCACATTGGCCCCAGGCACCAGCACGCGTTCGAGGCTCTTTCCCCATGTGAGAAAGAAGCGCTCCAGTTCGGCCAGGTCAGATGCTGTCAACACTGTGAACCGGGGCAGGGGTGAGCGTTTGGCGCCATCGAAACTCGGCGGAATACGCCATACGCCTCCCCGGCCTTCGCGCAGCTTGGCCTGCTCCTGCGCGGAATACTCGATCAGCCCGTAAGGGGGGTCTGTCACGACCGCATGCACCGACTGCCGAGGCTGGGTCTCCAGCCACTCCATGCAGTCAGACATGTAGACACGGCCGTGTCGGGTGGCAAAAGAGTCAGGAGCGGCAGTGGTGAACCTCGGCACCATCATCGAAGCTGGCGACCCAAAACCCGCCAACGTGTACTGCGCCCGCTCGGTGCGAGCAAACAGTTCGGGGGTGTTGAGGCGCAAGTAAGACCGGATCGACGAGGCAGAGACACCGCCAATCACGCGCTCCACGCCAGAACTGATTTCCTGCACCGACGCGCCTCCGGGTCGTCCTTCGAGCACGCCGATGATGGCGTCCCTCACTTCACCAGGCCGCCGTCTGCTCATGATCGTCTCCGCTGGATGTCTATCCAGCAGTATAGACGTCCGGACGTCAGCTTGAGAGCCTCGTCTCCATGGGCTGACCCGAAGCGTCACTCAACGCCACTTCAGCGTCCGATCAGCAAACCCGGCAAGCCCGTCGACAGCACCGGCAGCAGCGCGATGATCACCGTGCCCACGAAGATGGCCCCCATCGCCGGCAGCACCGACACCGCGACGTAGCGGATGCTCTTGTTGAACATCGCCGACGCGAAGTAGATGTTCAGCCCGGCCGGCGGGCACAGGTAGCCCACCTCCATGGCGGCCAGGAAGATGATGCCGAAGTGGATGGGGTCGATGCCGTAGGCCATGGCCACCGGCAGCAGCAAGGGCACCAGCACCACGATGGCGGCATAGATCTCCATCAGCGCCGCCGCCAGGAACAGGAACAGGCACAGCACGATCAGGAACACGATCTTGTTGGGAATCACGCCCTGCACCCACTCCGCCGCGGCATCGGGCACGCCGGTGTCGACCAGGTAGTTGGTGAGCGCCAGCGCCATGCCCAGGATCAACATCACGCCACCGATCAGCATGGCGCAATCGGCCAGGCAGCGGCCCAGCAAGCGCCAGCCGAGCTCGCGGTGCGCCAGGGCCTGCGTCAGCACGGCATAGGCCGCCGTGAGCGCCGCGCTCTCGGTGGGCGTGGCCAGGCCGCTGATGAGCGAGCCGATGGCCACCACCGGTGCACCCAGCTCCCACTTCGCGGCCCAGGCGGCACGCAAGGCCGCGCCGGCATCGGGCCGTGGCGCATCGGCACGCGGCTGCACCTGCGCGTCGCGGCGCAGGAAGCCGCCGATCACCAGCAGGCAGGCCACCATCACCAGCGCCGGCAGCACGCCGGCCAGGAACATCTGCTCGATGGGCACGCGGGCGATCACCGCGTACATGATCAGCGGCACCGAGGGCGCCAGCAGCACGCCCAGGGCACTGGCGCTGGTGACGAGGCCGATGCCGCGCCGCTCCGGGTAACCCGCCTTCAGCAGCATCGGCAGCAAGAGGCCACCCAGCGCCAGGATGGTGACGCCGCTGCCGCCGGTGAGCGCCGTGAAACCCGAGCACAGCACCGCCACGGCCACCACCGTGCCGCGCACGCCGCCGCCGAAGAAGGCCACGAACACCGCGCCCAGGCGCTGCGCCGCACCCGTGCGCGCCAGCACCAGGCCAGCCAGCGTGAACAGCGGCAGCGCCGGCAGCGAAGGGTTGACGGTGATCTGGTAGTGCGACAAGGCCACCGACGCCAGCGGCAGCCCTTCGCTCCAGAACAGCGCCAGCGCCAGGCCCCCGAGCACGGCGAAGATGGGCGCGCCGGCCAGCAGCGCCAGCACCACGGCCAGCGCGGCGGGCGCCAGCGGCAACAGGTAGCCGTCGAACCACCAACCCAGCGCCATGCCGGCGGCCGGCAAGGCCAATCCCGTGGCGCGGCCGAGCCAGCGGCCCAGGCCACCTGGCCCATCTGGCACAGCCCAGGCCTCGGCGCAACGTGCGCCCAGCTGCAGCCCGAGCAGCGCAAAGCCCACCGGCAACGCGGCCTGCAGCGCCCACACGGGCACGCCGTAGGCCAGCTCCTGCGCAGCCCCGATCTCGGTGGCCACGAAGCGCCAACTGGCCACCGCCAGCAGCCCACACACCAACGCCGAGCTGCCGCGGGCCCAGGCCTTGACGGCCGCCTGCAGGCCCGCGCCACCCACCTGATCGAGGCTGCTGCCCAGCGTGGTGAGGTGGCCGTAACGCCCGGCCGCCAGCGCGCCGAACATCGCCAGCACCAGGCCCAGGTGCTGCACCACCACGGGCGCGTTCTCGACACCGCGGCCGAGGAAGGGCCGCGCCGCGATCTCGATCAGCGGCACCAGCAGCATCAGCGCCAGTGCGGCGCCGGCCAGCGCTTCGTCCCAACGCCGCCAGCGCACCCAGCGGCTGGCGCCCGGGGTCGCGCCGGCTGCGGGCTGCGCGGCGATCTCGAGGCCCTGCAAGCTCAGAGCTTGTGATGCATTCCGGCGCGTCCGAGCGGGCGTCCGAAACGGTGTCGATCTAGGCGCAAAGCGCAGCCGTAGCCCGGGCTACGGCGAGCACTTGCAACGACGAGCGGCGCCGTTTCGGGCGCACGAGCGGGCGTGGCGGAATGCATCACAAGCTCTCAGCGTCCCCGCGTGGCGCGGAAGGCGCGCAGGTGGGCGAAGACCTCATCGAAGGTGGCAGCGGGCACCATGCTGCCGCGGATGCGCGGGTACAGCTGCTCGGCCAGGCGGTCCCACTCCTGCATCTGCTCGGGCGTGGGCTTGTGCACGGTCAGGCCGCGCTTCTTCATGGCGTCGACAGCCTCGTCGACCTCGCGCCGGGCCTGCGTGCGCATCTGCACCCCGGCGCGTTCGCCGCCCGTGCGCAAGGCCTGCTGGCCGGCCGGCGACATCTCGTCCCAGGCCTTCTTCGTGATCACGAGCGCACCCACGATGGGCGCCCAGTTGATCTCGAGCATGTGCTTGGCGGTGTTGAAGATCTGCCCGGCCAGCGCGAAGTACGGCGTCGAGGGGATGACCTCGATCATGCCCGTCTGCACCGAGGGCAGGATGTCGGCGGTTTCCAGTGGCACCGGCGTGTAGCCCAGGCTCTTCATGATCTCCTGCTGCTCGGGCTCGGAGCCCCAGGCGAAGAACTTCATGCCCCTGAAGTCGGCGGGCAGCACCGCGCGCCGGGTGGAGAAGAAGCGCACCCAGCCGGCGTCGCCCCAACCGAGCACGATGAAGCCCTTCTCGGCAAAGCGTGCCTCCAGCGTGCCGCGCATCTTGTCGCGCACGTGGTCGACCTCTTCCCAGTTGCGAAACAGCAGCGGCAGGCTCTGCATCGCCGCCACCGTGGGCTCGATCTCGCGCAGGCCCACCACCGACATCAGCGCGCCCTGCAGCTGGCCGATGCGCATGCGGCGTGCCATCTCGGCCTCGCCGCCCTGGCTGCCGTCGGTGAACACGGTGAACCGGGCGTTGCCGCCCTGGGCGGCGCGCCAACCCTCACCCAGCTCCATCAGGCTCTGGTGGTACAGCGAGTTCTTGGGCACCAGCGAGCCCACGCGCAGCTGCACGGGGCGCTGGGCGTGCAGCGCGGGCGCGGCGGCCTGCAGGCCGAGGCCTGCGAGTGCGGTGAGCGCGATGCGGCGGGCGGGTTGTCTTGGGTTCATGAGGCGATCAGTTGGGGCGTCAGCTGGAACTTCAGAAAAGGTCGTCGGCGGTGTCGAGCAGCCACAGCGCGCGCTCGCGCAGCACCTGGCTGGCGAGGTCGCGGCGCGGCGCGGCGGCACTGACGGCTTGCCGCAGCAGCCGCTCGAAGGCCGCACGGTCACCGGCCGGCAGCGCCAGGGCTTCGGCACGCACCACCAGCGCGGCGACGGACGTGCCACCCGCGGCCGCGTCGGCGCGGGCCAGCAGGCCCTCGGCCGCCGCGGCTTTGCCACCCGGCCGCGCCAGCTCGAACTGCGCCATCAGCACGGCCAGGCCGCCTTGTGCGTGCTCGGGATGGGTGTCGTAGGCCGCTTGCGCCAGTCGAATGGCCGACGGTAGATCGGCCACGCGTTCGGGCTGGTCCTTCGACAAGGCGATCCACGCGCCCCACGACGCGGCGGCCCAGTAGGCCAGCCCGACGTTCTCGCGTGCCAGGCGCAGCGGGGCCGTGCCCGCGGGTGAGCCCCAGACTGAAGCCAGCGCAAGCGTCAGGCCGGGTTGCTGCAGTTCGAGCGCCGCCATGGCGTGGCGGTGCGCGCGTTCGTACAGCCGTGCCGCACGCTGACGCTGGCGCAGCGCGGCGCGCGAGTCGGTGTTCTGCAGCTTCTCGGCTTCGAAGGCCACGAAGGCAAACGCGTACTGCGTGAAGCCCGAGGCCACCGACTCGGCCAGTGCCGGGTGGCCGGGCACCTGGCGCAGCACCGACTCCGACAACTTCAGATAGAAGGCAGCCGCATCGCGCGCCAGGCCCAGATCGGACTCTTCGGCCTGGCCCTGGCTGGCCAGTTCGTCTGCTACGCCCTTCATCAGCAGCGTGCGCGGTGCACAGCCCGCCAGGCCCAGCACCCCCACAAGGGCCAGCACCAGCCCACAGCGGCGCGCAAGCCCGGAGGTCGGTGCGCGCGGGGCGGGCAAGCGCAAACGGGCGGCCTGGAATGTCACCGCCCCGAGGCTAGATCGCCTCGGTGAAACGGCCGTGACGGCGCGGCGGGGCGCCAACGCCAGGCACGCGACTGACGCTTCCCGTTAGCCAGGCTTACTGGCGCACCGGCGCGGCCGGGCCGGCTGCTGTCGCGCACAGTGCCGCGGCCAGCAGCTCATGCGAGAAGCCCTTGCCTTGCCAGATCTCGCCGAAGTCGAAGTCGGCCTGGTTGCTGAACACCACGACCGACACGCCCCGCTCCGGCACGATGATGTTGCGCGCCTGGATGCCGCCCACATAGCCGCGGCGCTCCACCAGTTGCACGGGCTCGGCACAGCCGGCGATCGGCGCGGTGAAGGCCCACACACCCAGGCCGGCGTAGCCCCACTTCGGTTCGCCGGTCCACATGGCCCGGCGCGACGCCGCGCTGACCACGCGCCCCGCCAACACGGCGCGGTTGAAGCTGAGCAGGTCGCGCGCCGTGCCTTCCATGGCGCCGGCAGCGCCATAGGTGGCCATCACCGGTTGCGGAACGGCCTGGCCGCTGGCATCCATGGCCACCGCCATCGCCCGCGTGCGGCCCTCGTTCAGTCGAAGGCTGCGCAGCTTGAGCGGCTGCGCCAGGCGCTGCTGCATCAGCTGACGGATCGGCTGGCCGGTGACGTGCTCCAGCAGGCCGGCCAGCACCAGCGTGTCGCAGTCGCCGTACTGGAAACGTTCGCCCGGCGCGGCCTTCGCAGGCCCGGCGCAGAAGCGAAGCGCATCGGGCTGCCAGGGCGGGCCCTTGCGGCGGTAGAACGACCACACGCCATCGGCGTCCCTGGGGCTGTCGCCGGTATACGCCAGGCCGGACAGGTGCTGCATCAGGTGCCGCACGGTGATCTGCGCAGCCCCGGGTGCCTGGAACGCCGGCCAGCGTTGGGCGAGCGTGTCGTCCAGCTTCAGTTGGCCGGCGTCCACCAGTTGCATGGCCAGGGTCACCGTCACCTGCTTGCTCACCGATCCCCAGCGCCACACCGCGCCGGGCTGGTGCGCCACGCCGGGCTTGCGCCGAGCCAGGCCCACGGCCTGTTCGAACCACACAGTGTTGGCGTCAGCCACCAGCACCTCGCCGGCAAAGCCTTGCGCCTGCGCGGTGGCCAACACCTCGCCCAGGCGGGCGGGCACGCCGAGCGGGGCGTCGGCAGCGGCCGTGCCGCTGGCCAGGGTCAGCAGAAGACCGAACGCGGTCGATGCGGTGATGCCAACGAGGCGGCGGTGGGTCATCGGAGCTTCCTTGCGCTGCACGGGTGCCGGGATGCAGCGGGTCCGCATCCACGATGTCCCACTGTAGGCAGCCCCGGGCCCCGCAAGCGAGCAGTCGCGACGGATCGAGGGTGGCGGCGATGGATTGAGGCGGAACCGCTGCCGGGCGCCCTCACTCCCGCCGACGGCCGCAGCGGGGCTCCGGGCTGGCGACGACATTGCACACGTCGTAGGCCTCGGCCTTGATGGCGCCGTGGACGGTCTGAAAGGGGCCGAAGCAGGCCAGGCTTTCGTCGTAGAGCCGCCACGAGGTGGCGCAGTCGGTGAGCTCGGTCACCGCTTGTGCGGGCCGCTTGGGCACAGGTGCGGAGGCGGCCGTGGCGGCGGGGGCACCGGCCGGGGCAGATGCCGGCGATGAGGCGGCCAAAGGCGGCGCAGCCACCCGAGCCGCCCGCTGGCGCTCGTCGTCGGCCCTTTGCTGGGCCGCGCGCAACTGCGCGGCCGGGATGTCGTAGCGGGCCGAGTCGGTGCAGGTGGCCACGGCCTTGTAGCGCTCGGGCACGGTCTGGGCGAGCTGGGTGCGGCCGTTGTTGTCCACCCATCGGCACAAGGGCGTGGCCGCGCCGGGCAGGGGCGAAACTGCCGTCAGGGCGAGAAGGCAGCCAGCCCGGGCCATCCGATGGCGCAACACGGCCATGGCGTGCCCTACTTCCTGAGCGTCAGCTCGTCGTGGATGGTGTGCGCGCCTTCGGCGGCCCGCGCGATGCGCAGCGCCTCGTCGATCTGCGCCTGGGTGGCGAGCGCGCCGGTCAGGCGCACGTCGCCATTGAGCGTGACGACCGTGACGTCCTGCCCTTTCAGCGACTCGGCCTGCAGCAACGCGGTCTTCACGTGCTCGGTGATGTCGATGTCGCTGATGTTGGCGGCGGCAGGTTCGGGCGCCTTCGAGCAGGCGGCGAGCGCGGCCAGGGCCAGCACGAGGGTGGCCGCGCGCAGGGGTCGACGGAGCAGCTTCATGGCCTCGGCCTTTGGTGTGGGTGATCGCCGGGTGGCGATCCGCTACACAGCCTCGGGCCTGCGGGCTGTGCTGTCGGTGCGTTGCCGAACGCCAGAAGCCGTCTACCTCAGAGGTGGAAAGCTCTCAGATCGCCAGCCGCGCCTTCACGCCATCCGCGGCCATGTCGGCGCCACGGCCGCGCATCACCACCTCGCCGCGCTCCATCACCAGGTACTGGTCGGCCAGTTCCTCGGCGAAGTCGTAGTACTGCTCCACCAGCAGCACGGCCATCGGCTGGCCGTTCAGGCCCTCGCGCGCCAGTTTCTGCAGCGCGCGGCCGATGTCCTTGATGATGCTGGGCTGGATGCCCTCGGTGGGCTCGTCGAGCATCAACAGGCGCGGGCCGGCTGCCAGCGCGCGGGCGATGGCCAGCTGCTGCTGCTGGCCGCCGGAGAGATCGCCACCGCGGCGGCCGATCATCTGCTGCAGCACCGGGAACAGCTCGAACAGCGAAGGCGGCAGCGGTGTGCGGCCCGGCCGCGAGGCCAGGCCCATGCGCAGGTTCTCGTCCACCGTTAGGCGGCCGAAGATCTCGCGGCCCTGCGGCACGTAGCCGATGCCGGCGCGCACACGTTCGTAGGCGGGCAGCTTGGTGATGTCGGCGCCGGCGAGCGCGACGCTGCCGGTCTTGACGCCCACCACGCCCATCAGGCTCTTCAGCAGCGTCGTCTTGCCCACACCGTTGCGGCCGAGGATGACGGTGATCTCGCCCACGCGCGCCTGCAGCGCCACATCACGCAGGATGTGGCTGCCGCCGTAGTACTGGTTCAGGCCCTGCACCTGCAAGAGCGGCGTGCCGGTGTCATCGACCAAGATAGACCTCGACGACTTTTTCGTTGTTCTGCACATCCGACAGCAGCCCCTCGGCCAGCACCGAGCCCTCGTGCAGCACCGTCACCTTCTTGCGCCCTTGTGTCAGCGCGGCGACGAAGCTCATGTCGTGCTCCACCACCACCAGCGAGTGCTGGCCTTCGAGCGTGAGGAACAGCTCGGCCGTGCGCTCCGTCTCCTCGTCCGTCATGCCGGCCACGGGCTCGTCGAGCAGCAGCAGCTTCGGGTCCTGCGCCAGCAGCATGCCGATCTCGAGCCACTGCTTCTGGCCGTGGCTCAGCAGGCCGGCCGTGCGCTGGGCCTCGTCCTTGAGGTGGATCAGCACCAGCAGTTCATCGAGCCGGTCGCGCTGCGCGCCACTCAACTTGGCGAACAGGCCGGCGCGCACGCTGCGGTCGGCCTTGAGGCTGAGCTCGAGGTTCTGCCACACCGTCAGCGGCTCGTAGACCGTGGGCTTCTGGAACTTGCGGCCGACACCGGCCTGCGCGATCTGCGGCTCGCTCAGGCGCAAGAGGTCGACGTTGCTGCCGAAGGAGACGCTGCCGCTGTCGGGACGCGTCTTGCCGGTGATGCAATCCATCATCGTGGTCTTGCCGGCGCCGTTGGGGCCGATGATGCAGCGCAGCTCGCCCACGTCGATGGTCAGGCTCAGCGCGTTCAGCGCCTTGAAGCCGTCGAAGCTGACGGTGATGGCGTCCACGTACAGCGCCACGCCCTGCGTGAACACCACCTCGCCGTCGGCCACCGGGCGGCCGAAGCCGGCGCCCTTGGCCAGCGTGGCAAGGCGGGCCTCGTGGGCGGCGCGGGCGCGCGCGCCGGCTTCCATCAGATCAGGCGTCATGTCTCGGCGTCCTTGCCGCGGCGCACGAGCTTGCGCCACAGGCCGAGCAAACCCTGCGGCAGGAACAGCGTCACCGCGATGAACAGCGCGCCCAGGAAGAACAGCCAGAACTCCGGGAAGGTGACCGTGAACCAGCTCTTCGCGCCGTTGACGAAGAAAGCGCCGATGATCGGCCCGATCAGCGTGCCGCGTCCGCCCACCGCGGCCCAGATGGCGATCTCGATGCTGGCCGCCGGGCTCATCTCGCCGGGGTTGATGATGCCCACCTGCGGCACGTAAAGCGCACCGGCCACGCCGCACATCATGGCGCTGAGCGTCCAGATCGCGAGCTTGTACTTCACGGGGTCGTAGCCGCTGAACATGACGCGCGTCTCGGCGTCGCGGATGGCCTGCAGCACGCGCCCGGCCTTGCTGTGCACGATGGCGCGGCTCATCAGGAAGAAACCCACCAGCACCAGGCCGCTCAGCACGAAGAGCAGCACCTTCATCTTCTGGTCGATGGGCACGTCGAGGATGCGCTTGAAGTCGGTGAAGCCGTTGTTGCCGCCGAAGCCGGTTTCGTTGCGGAAGAACAGCAGCATGGCGGCGAAGGTGAGCGCCTGCGTGATGATGCTGAAGTACACGCCCTTGATGCGCGAGCGGAAGGCGAAGTAGCCAAAGACGAAGGCGAGTGCGCCCGGCACCAGCACCACCAGCAGCATCTGCAGCACGAAGCTGTCGGACACCGCCCAGTGCCAGGGCAGCTCCTTCCAGTCGAGGAACACCATGAAGTCGGGCAGTTCGCTGCGGTACTGGCCGTCGGTGCCGATCTGCCGCATCAGGTACATGCCCATGGCGTAGCCGCCGAGCGCAAAGAACAGGCCGTGGCCCAGGCTGAGGATGCCGGTGTAGCCCCAGATCAGATCCATCGCCAGCGCGCAGATGGCGTAGCAGATGATCTTGCCGGCGAGGGTGACGTAGAAGTCGTCCAGGTGCAGCAGGCTGTCGGGCGGCACCAGCAGGTTGAGCACCGGCACGACGACGGCGATCACCAGCACCGCCGTCAGCACCGCGGTCCAGCCCCGCATTCCGAGCGGCGTGCTCATGGCAGGCCCCTCGAGGCGATGACCAAGCCCCGTTCGCGCTGAGCTTGTCGACGCGCTAGCCCGCCCCTCCGTTCGCGCTGAGCCTGTCGAAGCGCTGGCCGCGTGAACACGGCTTCGACAGGCTCAGCCCGAACGGTGGGGGCGGCGCGCATGGCTTCGACAGGCTCAGCCCGAACGGTGGGGGCAGAACCCTCGGCTTCGACAGGCTCAGCCCGAACGGAGGGGGCGGCACGCCGTGCTTTGACAGCCTTCGCCCTCATGCGTCCGCACTCCGCCCTTTGAGCGCGAAGATGCCCTGCGGCCGCTTCTGGATGAACAGCACGATCAGCACCAGCACGATGATCTTGGCCAGCACCGCGCCCTGCCAGCCTTCGAGCAGCTTGTTCACCACGCCCAAGCCCATGGCGGCATACACCGTGCCGGCCAGTTGCCCCACGCCGCCCAGCACCACGACCATGAAGCTGTCGACGATGTAGCCCTGCCCGAGATCGGGCCCCACGTTGCCCACCTGGCTGAGCGCACAGCCCGCCAGGCCGGCGATGCCGGCGCCCAGGGCAAAGGCATAGGTGTCCACGCGCGCCGTGTTCACGCCCACGCAACTGGCCATGCGGCGGTTCTGCGTCACGCCGCGCACGAACAGGCCCAGGCGCGTGCGGCTGATCAGCAGCGCCACGCCCACCAGCACCAGGGCCGCGAACAGCAGGATGAAGAGGCGGTTGTAGGGCAGCGTCAGGTTAGGCAGCACCTGCACGCCGCCCGACAGCCACGACGGGTTCTCCACCGCCACGTTCTGCGCGCCAAAGATCGTGCGCACCGTCTGCATCAGGATGAGGCTGATGCCCCAGGTGGCCAGCAGGGTTTCGAGCGGCCGGCCATAGAGCCAGCGGATCACGCTCTTCTCCATCAGCGCGCCCACCAGCGCGGCCACCAGAAAACTCACCGGAATGGCCGCCAGCACATACAGATCGAACAGACCCGGCAGGTAGGTGCGGAACAGGTTCTGCACCACGAAGGTGGCGTAGGCGCCGATCATCATCAGCTCGCCATGCGCCATGTTGATGACGCCCATCAGCCCGTAGGTGATGGCCAGGCCCAGCGCCACCAGCAGCAGGATGCTGCCCAGGCTGACGCCGGTGAACAGCACGCCCAGGCGCTCGCCCCAGGCCAGGCGCGACTCGACCGCGGCCAGCGAGGCCTCGAGCGCCGCCTTCACCTCGGGCTTGTCTTCCACGCCCAGGCGCTCGATCAGCAGCGCGCGCGTGGCAGGCTGCGGGCTCTCGGCCAGCAGCCGCGCGGCGGCCAGCCGGCGCGCGGGGTCGTTGCTCGACACCAGCACGCTGGCGCGCAGCTGCTGGATCTGCTCCTTGAGCGCCGGCTCGCGCTCGGCGGCCAGGGCCTTGTCGATGAGCGGCAGCATGGCCTCGTCGGCGCTGTCCTTCAGCCCCGTGATGGCGCGCGAGCGCTCCTCGGTGTCGGCCGAAAACAGCTGCAGAGCCGAGCGCGCCGCCTCGAAGGCGCGGCGCAGCCGGTTGTTGTTGACCACGTCTTCGGCGCCCTCGGGCAGCGCCACGGGCTGGCCCGTCGCCGCGTCGCGCACGGCCTCGCCCTGCACGATGAACGCACGGCCGCCGACGAGCTTGACCTCGTCGGCGAGCAGTGCTTCGATGTAGACGCCGAGCGCCTTGTCGGTGGCCGGATCGGTGGCCGCCACGGCCTCGGCCAGGGCGGCCAGGCGCTCCTCGCTGTCGCCCTCGGCGATGCGCAGCGCCTGCTCGGGCGTGAGGGCCTGCGCCGGGGTGGCCAGCAGCACCAGCCCGAGGGCCAGCACCGCCAGCAGCACGCTGAGCAACCCAGTGCGGATGCGGCCCGCTGCCGGCGACCGCACCCCTCGCAGACCCGTCATCACCGGCGGCTTACTTCTTCGCCATCACGGGCAGGTTCTTCTTGCCCTTGTTCTCGGCAATGAAGTCGCTCCAGGGGTCGGCCGCCACCGGGCCCTTGGTCTTCCAGACCACGTTGAACTGACCGTCGGCGCGGACCTCGCCTATGAACACCGGCCGCTGCAGGTGGTGGCTGGGGTCCATCGTGGCCATGAAGCCGTTGGGCGCCCGGAAGGTCTGCCCGATCATCGCCGCACGCACCTTGTCGACATCGGTGGTCTTGGCCTTGGCCACGGCCTGCGCCCACATGTTGATGCCGATGTAGGTGGCCTCCATCGGGTCGTTCGTCAGCGGCTTGTCCTTGTGTCCCGGCAGGTTCTTGGCCTTCGCGTAGGCCGCCCACTTCTTGGTGAACTCGTCGTTGGCGGGGTTCTTCAGGCTCATGAAGTAGTTCCACGCGGCGAGGTGGCCCACGAGCGGCTTGGTATCCACGCCCCGCAGCTCTTCTTCACCCACCGAGAACGCCACCACCGGCACGTCGGTGGCCTTCAGGCCCTGGTTGCCCAGTTCCTTGTAGAAGGGCACGTTGCTGTCGCCGTTGATGGTGCTGACCACGGCCGTCTTCTTGCCCTCGCCAGCGAACTTCTTGATCTTGGCGATGATCGTCTGGTAGTCGCTGTGGCCGAAGGGGGTGTACTCCTCCATGATGTCCGCTTCGGCAACGCCCTTGCTCTTCAGGAAGGCGCGCAGGATCTTGTTCGTGGTGCGCGGGTACACGTAGTCGGTGCCCAGCAGCACGAAGCGCTTGGCGCTGCCGCCGTCCTTGCTCATCAGGTACTCAACCGCAGGAATGGCCTGCTGGTTGGGCGCCGCGCCCGTGTAGAACACGTTGGCGCTGAGCTCTTCGCCCTCGTACTGCACCGGGTAGAACAGCAGCGCGTTGCTGCCCTCGAACACCGGCAGCACGCTCTTGCGCGACACGCTCGTCCAGCAGCCGAAGGTCACGGCCACCTTGTCCTGGCTGATCAGTTGCTTGGCCTTTTCGGCGAACAGCGGCCAGTTCGAGGCCGGGTCCACCACCACGGCTTCGAGCTTCTTGCCCATCACGCCGCCCTTGGCGTTGATCTCGTCGATGGCCATCAGGGCCACGTCCTTGAGCACCGTCTCGCTGATGGCCATGGTGCCCGACAGCGAATGCAGGATGCCGACCTTGATGGTGCCGCCGGCCTGGGCCAGCGCCAGCGGGGACAGCGTGACGCCCGCAGCGGCGAGCGCGAGCGCGGTGAGGGTCTTGCCGGCTTGGCGGCGGGTCGTGTTCATGGGGTTTTTGCTCCAGGTTGAGGGTCGAGGCGCAGTGTCACGACGGCGGCCGGGTGGCGGAATACGCCGTCTGGCGTACACCCCGGCATGGCCTTGCGGCCTTTGGGTTGAAATCGTCGGCATGAGCACACAAGCCCAAGACGTCGCCGAGCGCCACCTGCAGCGACCCGACGGCGTGCGCCTGCGCTGGTTTCGGCACGGGCCGGGCCGCGACGCCGGCGCCAGCCATGCCGCCCCGCTGCTGCTGCTGCACGGCCTGGCCAGCAACGCCAGCCGCTTCGAGGAGTTCTGCGAGCACTCGGCGCTGGCGCAGCAGCGGCCGCTGCTGCGTGTGGACTTGCGCGGCCACGGCGGCTCGCTCACGCGCGGGCGCCTGAACACCGAGACCTGGTGCGACGACCTCGCCGCCGTGCTCGCTGCCGAAGGCGCGGCGCGGGCCTTCGTCGTGGGCCACAGCATGGGCGCGCAGGTGGCGCTGCACCTGGCGGCGCGGCACCCGCCATGCGTGGCGGGCCTGGTGCTGATCGACCCGGTGTTCCGCCAGGCCCTGCACGGCCGGCCGCGCCGCATCGCGCACAGCGCGCCTTTGCTGCGGCTGGCCGCGGCGGGCGTGCGGGCGGCCAACGCGCTGGGCCTGCACCGCGGCGCCCTGCCACCGCTGGACCTGCGCGCGATGGACCAGCTGGCGCGCGAGGCGCTGGCCAACCCCGACCCGGCCGCCGAGGCCGCGTTCATCGCCCGCTACAGCTCGATGCGGGCAGACCTGGCCCACGTGCCGCTGGCGGTGTACCTGCAGGATATGGTCGAGATGTTCAGGCCCGTGCCCGCGCCGGGCGCGCTGCCGATGCCCGTGCTGGCGCTGCTGTCCAGCGGCGCCACCTTCGCCGAGGCCGCGGCGATGCAGGCCGCGCTGGCCGGGCCGCGGGTGCGCATCGAGGCCATCCACTGTCACCACTGGCCACTCACCGAGCGGCCGGCCGAGGTGCGCGCCGCGATCGAGGCCTGGGTCGAATCAGCCGGCAGTTGAGCCGCTGCCTGCGCGTAGAGTGGCTGCCGCATGAACGCCGTCTTCTGCCCGCTGCAGCCCCGCCGCGCAGGGCCTTGGCAGCGCCCGCTGGCAGGCGCCCTGGTGGGCGCACTCGTAGGCATCGTGCTGGCGGCGCCGCCCGCAGCGCGTGCCGCCGTCGACGTGGCGGCGCTGTGGGACTTTGCCAATCCGGGCTTGAGCGAGCAGCGCTTTCGCGACGCGCTGGCCACGGCGCAGGGCGACGACGTGCTGATCCTGCAGACGCAGATCGCACGCACCCACGGCCTGCGGCGCGATCTGCCGCGGGCCCGGGCGCTGCTGAAGTCACTCGAGCCACAGCTCGCCAGCGCCGGGCCCGATGCGCGCGCCCGGCATGCGCTGGAGTGGGGGCGCAACCACATCTCGGCGGTCACGCGCCCGGCCGAACGCACGCCCGAGAACCTGGAGACCGCGCGCAGCGCCTACCTGCAGGCGCTGGCCGTGGCCCGCCAAGCCGGGCTCGACGGCCTGGCCATCGACGCCGTGCACATGATGGCCTTCGTCGACGACGCGCCCGCCCAGCAGCAGCGCTGGAACGAGCAGGCGCTGCAGATGGTGCTGGCCAGCACGCAGCCCGCCGGCCGCCAGTGGGAGGCCTCGATCCGCAACAACCT
>JAIYDH010000082.1 GCA_027487585.1 Rubrivivax sp. | reverse complement strand
CCACGTGCAGCGCCGCGGTGCGGGCCATCTGGTTGGCGCGGCCGGCCACCAGGGTGTCGAAGGTGAGTGCGGTGTTCAGCCGGTGCAGGCTGGCCGGGAGTGCGCGGCCGGGGGCCGGGACTGGGGCTGAACCCTGAGCCGGGTTCTGAGAGCCGTTGCTGCCCGTGTCGCTGGCCCCGCGAGCGAGCATGCCGGTCGAGTCGGCCGCCAGGGCATCGAGCGCCAGTGTGGCGGCCGAGGTGGGCGACGGGCGGCGCAGCGGCATGGCCGGGCTCTCGGCGCGCTGCGGTGCCACCGAGAGCTCAAGCCGCACGGTCGCGCCGGCGGCCTCGCTCAGCGCGGCTTCCATGCGGTGGGCGTACTGCGAGCGGATCCAGTCGAGCTTGAAGCGGTTGGGCACGCGCACGGCCACCGTGATGGCGCCCGCCGCGGGCGCGTCGGCACCGTCTGCGGTGCCGGCCACGCCGGTGTCGGCCTGCGTGACCGTGACCGCACTGCTCAGTGGCCGGATCCAGGTCGTGAATTGCTGTTCAGGCAGCTCGAGCGCCAAGCGCTCGCAGGCACGCTGCCATAGTTCTAGGCTCATTGTGGACATCTTCTTGTAGGAGCCGCCAGCTGACACATCTCCCAGCGCCGGCGGACCGCAGTTATCCACACCAATCGCGAGCCTGTCAATCCCCATGGGATTGCAGCAGTTGGCATGCAAGTGTTTGACCGGAAAGGGCATTTTTGCTGTAATCGTGGGTTTCCCGAATCGAGCCGCAGCCCACAAAAATGGCAGCGGGTGTCGTACCGGGCCCTCAGCACCCCGGCCAGACCCACCCGGTACGTGGCCACATCAACCCAGCAGGCCTGCCATGAAGCGCACCTATCAACCTTCCAAGATCCGTCGCGCCCGCACGCACGGTTTCCTCGTGCGCATGAAGAGCCGTGGCGGCCGTGCCGTGCTGAACGCGCGCCGCGCCAAGGGCCGCAAGCGCCTGGGCGTCTGAGCCCGCGGCGCCCGGCGCCCTTTGCAGTCCGATTGCAGCCTGCTTGCCACGTGTCGCGCCTTGTGCACAAGGCCGACTTCGAGCGCTTGCTCGCCACCCGCTCACGCGGGCGGAGTGCTCACTTCGCTGTTCACCACGTCCTCGGGGCGCCCGCGCCATCGGCTCGGGCGTTGGCCAGGGCTGAGGCCGGCGGGTTATCCACAGGTGATGGACAAGCTGTGTCAGGAGATGTGGACAACTTGCCCGCCGGGCAGTGGCTGGGCTGCATCGTGCCCAAGCGCCAGGCGCGTCGCGCCGTCACGCGCAACCTGCTGAAGCGCCAGATGCGCGAGTGCTTCCTCCGCCACGCCGCCACGCTGCCCAAAGGCCTTTGGCTGTTGCGCCTTCACGCGGGATTCGTGGTGCACGACTACCCTTCAGCCCGCTCCGATCTGCTTGCGCTGAGCGCCCGTGCTGAACTCGAACGGCTGCTCGCAGCCGCCGCCAGCGGCACGGCGCGCTGAGACACTGCCCGCCGTGCTGCACACCACACTCCGATTTCTGGCCCAGTTCCTGGCCCTGCTGCCACGCCGCGTGCTCATCGGCGGGGTGCAGGCTTACCGCCTGCTGCTGAAGGCCTGGATCGGCAACGGCTGCCGCTTCGAGCCCAGCTGCTCCGCCTACGCCTTGACGGCCCTCGATCGTCACGGCGCCGCCGCCGGCAGCTACCTCATGATCGCCCGCCTGGTGCGCTGCCATCCGTGGTGCGACGGCGGCCACGACGCGGTGCCGACGGCACCGCCCCTGCTGTTCTCTCGCCTCGGGCTTGGTGCCCGGGCTGCCGACGAGCCCCGAACCTCTCGCTGATCCCCTGCCATGACCGATATGCGCCGCACCCTGCTGTGGGTGGTCTTCACGATGTCGCTCGTCCTGCTGTGGGACGCCTGGAACCGCCACACCGGCCAGCCGACGATGTTCGGGGCGCCCACGCGCCCGGCCGCCACCGCGCCTGCCGCCGGTGCCGCCCCCGCAGCAGCGCCAACCGCCGTGCCGGCGCCGGCCACCGCGGCTGCCGTGCCTTCGGCCACGCCGGGTGCCGCGCCTACCACCGCGGCCGTGCCGGCGGCCGCCACGCCGCCCGTGAGCGAGCAGATCGTCATCACCACCGACCGCGTCAAGGCCAGCTTCGACAGCATCGGCGGCAGCCTGGTGCGGCTGGAGCTGCTGGCGCACCGCGACTACAACCACCCCGACAGCAACGTCGTGCTGTTCGAGCAAAGCCCGAAGCGCTTGTACGTGGCGCAGACCGGCCTCGTCACCAGCACCGCCGGCGTCACGCTGCCCAACCACTTCACGGCCATGACGCTGCAGCCCGGCGAGCGCACGCTGGCTGCCGGCGCCAACGAGCTGGCAGTGCGCTTCGAGTCGCCGGTGGTCGATGGCATCAAGCTCGCCAAGACCTACCTCTTCAAGCGCGGCGAGTACACCGTCACCGTGCGCCACGAGGTGATGAACCAGGGCGCCGCGGCCATCAACCCGCAGCTCTACCTGCAGCTCGCGCGCGACGGCAACCCGCCTGAAGGCGAGAGCAAGTTCTACTTCACCTTCACCGGGCCGGCGCTCTACACCGAGGCCAAGAAGTTCCAGAAGATCGACTTCAAGGACATCGCCAAGGGCAACACCAGCCACGAGAAGGCCGCCAACGAAGGCTGGATCGCCATGGTGCAGCACTACTTCGCGTCGGCCTGGGTGGTTTCGGCACCGGGTCCGCGCGAGTTCCGCACCGCCAAGGTGGCCGACAACCACTACACCGTGGCGATGGTGCTGCCGCTGGGCGAAGTGGCCGCGGGCGCCAGCAAGACACATGACGCGCTGCTGTTTGCCGGCCCGCAAGAAGAGAACAAGCTCGCGGCGCTGGCGCCGGGCCTGGAACTCGTCAAGGACTACGGCTGGTTCACCACCCTGGCCAAGCCGCTGTTCTGGCTGCTCGACAAGCTGCACAGCATGCTCGGCAACTGGGGCTGGGCCATCGTGGCGCTGGTCGTGCTGCTGAAGATCGCTTTCTACTGGCTGAACGCCGCCGCCTACCGCAGCATGGCCAAGATGAAGGCCGTGGCGCCCAAGGTGAACGAGCTGCGCGAGCGCTACAAGGACAAGCCGCAGCAGATGCAGCAGGAAAT
>JAIYDH010000262.1 GCA_027487585.1 Rubrivivax sp. | reverse complement strand
TGGCGCACGTCGATGTCGGCCTGCTGCGCGGTGAAGGTGGTCCACAGCAGGCGCCGCCGGCCGTCGCCCAGCGTCACCGCGGTGAAGGGCATGCCGGGGCGCGGGCGGTAGATCTCGAGCAGCTGCTGCTCGGTGGCGCCGTCGGGGAACACGCTCTCCATCGTGAGGAAGAGCCCGTCGTAGCGCGACTCCGCGCCATGCGCCGACCAGTCCAGGAACTGCGGCGACTTCGTCGACATGTGGTTGACGATGACATCGGCCATCACTTCCACCTCGCGCGACAGCGCGGCCACGTCGTCCCAGCCGCCCAGGCGCGCATCGACTTGCGTGTGGTCGATGGGGTCGAAGCCGGCGTCGCTGCCGTCGATGGGGTGAAAGAACGGCAGCAGATGCACGCCACCGAACAGGCCCTGCAGGGCGCCGCCTTGGGCGAGCAGCGCACGCAGCTCGCGCAGGCCGCCGCCGCCCAGGCGGTCGACGTAGGTGATCAACTGAACCTGGTTCTTCATGCGCGCGGCTCCGCGGCTGCCGGCTTTTCGACACGCACGAACAGCACCGCCACCGCGGCGCAAGCCAGCAACGCGCCGGCCAGGCGGATGACGTTGTCGGGGCGGCCATCCAGCAGCGGCTCGTAGATGAGCGGCAGGGTCAGCATCTGGATGATCATCGGGATGACGATGAACATGTTGAAGATGCCCATGTAGACGCCGGCCCGCTCGGGCGGGATGCTGCCGGCCAGCAGCACGTACGGATTGCCCATGATGCTGGCCCAGGCCAGGCCCACGCCCAGCATCGGCACGAAGAGCAGCCACTTGCCGTCCTCGGCCGAAATGCCCGGCAGCGCCCACATGCCGGCGGCCGCGGCCAGCAGGCAGATCGCGTGCATCGGCTTGGCGCCGAAGCGGCGCGTGAACGGCACCATCGCAAACGCGGCGATGAAGGCGACAAAGTTGTAGAAGCCGCCGATCTGGCCGTTCAGCAGGCTGGCGTCGCGGAAGCCGGCGGTCTGCGCGTCGGTGGTGTTGAACACCGTGAGCGCCAGGCTCGGCACGATGTAGATCCAGTAGCACATCATTCCGTACCACTGGAACAGCGCCATCCACCACAGGCGCTTCATGGTGGGCGGCATGGTCTTGGCGGCGTCCCAGATCTCGCCGAGGATGGCGCCCACGCTGCGCGACTGCGCGTTGAGCGCGGCGCGTTCCTCGTCGCTCATGGGCAGCTCGGGCACCTTCTTCACGCTCCAGTACACGGTGGTGAAGGACAGCAGTGCACCGACCATGAACGCCGCGATGGTGATGTGCGGTATGTTGTTGGCGTTGACCGCATCCTTGTTCATGCCCATGAACACGAAGATGCTCGGCGCCAGGTAGGCCAGCGTCTGCGCCAGCCCCGTGAACGCGCTCTGCGTCAGGAAGCCGGCCGCGTGCTGCGGCGGGTTCAGGCGGTCGCTCACGTAGGCGCGGTAGGGCTCCATCGTGGTGTTGTTGGCCGCATCCAGAATCCACAGCAGGCCGGCCGCGAACCACAGTGCGGGCGAAAACGGCATCAGCAGCAGGCCGAAGCTGCAGATGAGCGCGCCGATCAGGAAGTACGGCGTGCGCCGGCCACGTTTGCTGCCGGTGCGGTCGCTGAGCGCACCCACGATGGGCTGCACCAGCAGGCCCGTCACCGGGCCGGCCAGCCACAGCAGCGGCAGGTCCTTGCCCTCGGCGCCGAGGTAGGCGTAGATGGGGCTCATGTTGGCCTGCTGCAGGCCGAAGCTGAACTGGATGCCGAAGAAGCCGACATTCATGTTCAGGATCTGCCAGAAGCTCAGGTGGGGCTTGGTCATCCGAGGTGTCCTGATGCGGCGCGGGGGCGGGGGCCGATGAGGCCCAGCTTGCAACGCCAGAGTTCAATGAAGGCCGGGTCGTCGGGCACAGCGCCGCGCACGCCGCACACGGCCGCCGCCAGCTGCGCGGCGCTGTCGAGTGAACGCGCCAGCGGCCACTGGGCCGCGAAGCCGGCCACGATGACGGCGCTGAAGGCGTCGCCCGCGCCAACCGTGTCCACGAGCTGCGGCACCGCGGGCGCGGCGCCGGCGGCGTCGCGCCGGCCTTCGCTGTCGAGCGTGAACCAGCCGCGCTCGGCGCAAGTGACGATCCAGCGCTGCACGCCGAAGCGCGCCGCCAGCTCGCACAGCGCCTCGCGCCGTACGGCCTTGTTCTCGGGCCCGTCGCCGGGCGGCGGGCCGTCGCACACGAACCAGGCCAGCAAACGCTCGAGCTCTTCGTCGTTGACCTTCACCCAGTCGGCCAGCTTCAAGGCCTGCGCCGCCAGGGCCCGCAGATCGGGCGTGTCGCGCAGGTTCAGGTCAAGGAAGCGCAGCGCCGCGCTGGCGCCGAGCACGGCGTCGATGGCCTCGCGCGAGGTGGGCGAGCGCATCGCGAGGCTGCCGAACACCACCACGGCCGGCGCGAGCTGCTGCACCTGAGCGCGCGCCTCGGCGGCGTCGATGTGGTCCCAGGCGCTTTCGGCCTCGATGCGGTAGCGGGGGCCCGTGTCGCCGAGCTGCACCACCACGCGGCCGGTGGCGCGCCGCGGGTCGCGCTGGATGCCTTCTTCTGCAAGGCCGCAGCGGCGGGCGCTCGTCATCACGCAGGCGGCGCCGAAGTCGGCCTGGCCGACGCGTGACACAAAGCGCACCGGCACGCCCAGCGCCGCCAGCCAGCGCGCCTGGTTGAACGGCGCCCCGCCGGCCACGCGCGTGCCGTCGGGGAACTCGTCGACCAGCGCCTCGCCGATGACGAGCACCGGGCGCGGCGCGTGCTCGCTCATGAAGGCCCTGCTCCGCCGCCGCTGGCGAGCGTCAGAACGTGACCTTCAGCGTCGCCCGTGCCGTGCGCCCGGTGAGCGCACGGGCGGCGCCGCGGCCGTCGTTGCTCTCGGTGTAGGCCAGCGTGTCGAACAGGTTGTTCACGCCCAGGCCCAGCATCACGGTGGGCGTGATCTGGTAGTTCGCGAACGCGTTCACCGTGGTGTAGGCCGGCA
>JAIYDH010000079.1 GCA_027487585.1 Rubrivivax sp. | reverse complement strand
TGCGATCGCGGGCTTCCTGCTTCCACACTGCCACCAGGTTGAGCATCAGGCAGGCGACGGCCGTGCCTTGCACCACCTGCACCAGGCGCGTGGGCGTGTAGTCGGCCAGCAGCCAGGCGTACAGGGCGCCGCTGCCCACCATGCCCAGCAGCAGCATCACGTACATCAGGGCCACGACACGCGGGCGCGTGGCCGGCGTGGCGCGGTCGGTGGCCAGGGCCAGGCCGGCGGTCTGCACGGTCTGCGCGCCGGCGCCTGCCAGCAGGAAGGCCAGGCCTGCGGCGATGTGGCCGGCTGCGAGCTGCACCGTGGTTTCGCCCGTGAGCAGCACCAGCGAAAACGGCATGATGGCCAGGCCCGCGAACAGCGCGCCGCTGCCGAACCAGATGTAGGGCACGCGGCGCCAGCCGAGTGCGCTGCGGTGCTGGTCGGACTTGAAGCCCACCAGCGCGCGGAACGGCGCAAACACCAGCGGCAGCGCCACCATCAGGCTCACGAGCCAGGCGCCGACGCCGAGCTCGATGATCATGACCCGGTTCAGCGTGCCCACCGTCAGCACCGTGACCATGCCCACGCTCACCTGGAACAGCGCCAGCCGCACCAGCTGCAGCAGCGGCAGCTCGGGCGTGGCGACATCGGCAAACGGCATGTAGCGCGTCGCCACGCCGGCCCAGTCGACTCGGCCTCGGCGGCGCACGAGTGCGGTGGTGGTGCTGAAGAGGTCCATCGGTCGCGGGTGCGTCAAGCGGCCGGGGCCAACAGGCGGTAGGCCTGCGAGGTGTAGAACCCGCTGGCCACGCGATGCGACTCGGCCAGGCGCCAGCTCGACATCGGTGCATGCAGCCGCATCTGGCGCGCCAGTGTGGCCTGCGCCACCGGCACGATGGAGGGCGATCGGTCGCTGCGCGGAAACAGCTTGCCCGCGCCGTAGAAGGCCCACAGCAGCGGGCTCGCTGGCGCGAAGGTGACGACCATCGAGCCGCGCGTGCGGTCGGCCAAGGTGCCGAGCACGCGCACCGCGTCGGTGGTGCGGTAGTGGATCAGCGAGTCCATCGCCACGACGTGGTCGAAGTGGCCGAGCTCGGGGCTGCTCATGTCGCCGCTGCGGAAGTCGATCGAGCCGCGAGCGCCTTCGGCCTGCAGCTGCGCCAGGCAGCGCTCGCGCGCCACGTCCACGAGCTGCGGGCTCAGGTCGATGGCCAGCACCTCGGCGCCGCGGCGCGCCAGTTCGATGGCGAAGCTGCCGGTGCCGCAGCCGGCGTCGAGCACACGCTGGCCGGTCAGGTCGGCCGGCAGCCAGGCCAGCAGCGTGTCGCGCATGCGGTCGCGGCCGGCGCGCACGGTGGCGCGCACGCGGCTCACCGGGGCCGTGCTGGTGAGCCGGGCCCAGGTGTCGGCCGCGGTGCGGTCGAAGTAGTGCTCGATCTCGCCGCGGCGGCGGGTGTAGGTGTCGGTGGCAGACATCGTGGTGGCCTCCGGCTCAATCAAAACCGAGCAGGTCGAAGATCTCGCGGTCCTTCAGCGGCACCGAGGGCAGCGGGTCCGAGCCCACCCACATGCTGGCCGCCAGGCGCAGGTACTCCTTCTGCACGGCCTCGATCTCGGGCGTGCTGTCCATCTCGAAGATCGTGCACTTCTTCAGCCGGCTGCGGCGGATGGCATCGAGGTCGGGCAGGTGGGCCGCGAGCTTGAGCCCGGTGCGCGCGTTGTACTTGTCGATCTGGTCGGTGCCGGCGCTGCGGTTGGCGATGACGCCGCCCAGGCGCACGCGGTAGTTCTTGGCCTTCGCGCCGATGGCCTGCACGATGCGGTTCATCGCGAAGATCGAGTCGAAGTCGTTGGCGGTGACGATCATTGCCCGCTCGGCGTGCTGCAGCGGCGCCGCGAAGCCGCCGCAGACCACGTCACCCAGCACGTCGAAGATCACCACGTCGGTGTCTTCGAGCAGGTGGTGTTCCTTCAGCAGCTTCACGGTCTGGCCGACGACGTAGCCGCCGCAGCCGGTGCCGGCGGGCGGGCCGCCGGCCTCGACGCACATGACACCGCCGTAGCCCTCGAACACGAAGTCCTCGGGGCGAAGTTCCTCGGCGTGGAAGTTCACCGTCTCGAGGATGTCGATGACGGTGGGCAGCATCTTCTTCGTCAGCGTGAAGGTGCTGTCGTGCTTGGGGTCGCAGCCGATCTGCAGCACGCGCTTGCCCATCTTGCTGAAGGCGGCGCTCAGGTTCGAGCTCGTGGTGCTCTTGCCGATGCCACCCTTGCCGTAGATGGCAAAGACCTTGGCGGTGCCGATCTTGACCTGGTTGTCCTGCTCCACCTGCACGCTGCCCTCGCCATCGAGGCGCGGGTCGACAGTGGGGCGGGAACCACGACCGATGTTCGTGACGGGTACTTCTGTGACGTTCATGCGGCTGCTTTCTGCTGGTAGGCGCCGTCGAAGACGCCCTCGAGGCGGTCCTCGAGTTCTTCTCCGGCGCGCTTGAGCGCAGCCAAGGTGGCTGCGTCGGGTTGCCAGTACTGGCGGTCACAGGCTTCGAGAAGCCGGTGAGCCACCTTGGCGCTGGCGGTGGGGTTCAACTTCGACAGGCGCTCGCGCATCGCGGGGTCGAGGACGAAGGTTTCGGTGAGGTGCTGGTAGACCCAGGGTTGCACCTGGCCAGTGGTGGCGCTCCACGCGAAGGTGTTGGTGATGCTCACCTCGATCTGGCGCACGCCCTCGTAGCCGTGCTCGAGCATGCCTTCGTACCACTTCGGGTTGAGCATGCGGGTGCGCGTCTCGAGTGCCACCTGCTCGGACAGCGTGCGCACCACGCCGGCGTCGGCGCTGCGCGTCTGGTCGGCGATGTAGATCGGCGTCTCGGCCGCGGCGCCCGTGGCGCCACCGGCCACCTTGGCGCGCTTGACGGCGCGGCTGATGCCACCGAGCGTGTCGAAGTAGGTGTCGATGGTGGTGACGCCGAGTTCGACCGAGTCGAGGTTCTGGTACGTCAGCGCCACGTCGGCGAGCACGTGGTTCAGCAGCTTGGCCTGGGGTACGGGCTGGCCGCTGCGGCCGTAGGCGAAGCCCTTGCGCTTGGTGTAGGCCTCGGCGAGCTCGTCTTCTTCTTGCCAGGTGCTGCTGTCGACCAGCAGGTTGACGTTGCTGCCATACGCGCCATCGGCGTTGCCGAAGACGCGCAGCGACGCGGTTTCGAGATCGCCGCCGTGCTCGCGCTGCCAGGCCAGGGCGTGCTTGCGGATGAAGTTCTGCTCGATGGGCTCGTCGGCGCTGGCGCACAGGAACGAGGCCTCGGCCAGCATGCGGATCTGCAGCGGCAGCAGGTCGCGGAAGATGCCCGACAGCGTCATGACCACGTCGATGCGCGGGCGGCCCAGCTCGGCCAGCGGAATCAGCGTGGCACCGGCGAGGCGGCCGTAGCCGTCGAAGCGCGGTGCCGCACCCATCAGCGCCAGGGCCTGCGCCAGCGGCGCGCCCTCGCTCTTGAGGTTGTCGGTGCCCCAGAGCACCAGCGCCACCGTCTCGGGCAGGCCGTGGCCGTCGGCGGCGTGGCGCGCCAGCAGGCGATCGGCCTGGCGCGTGGCGTCGCGCACCGCGTAGGCGCTCGGGATGCGGAACGGGTCGAAGCCGTGCAGGTTGCGACCGGTGGGCAGCACCTCGGGGTTGCGCATCACGTCGCCACCGGGCGCCGGCGGCACGAAGCGGCCGTCGAGGGCGCGCACGATGCCGGCGATTTCGGAGTCCTCGGCCATCAGCCGGTCGTGGTGGGCGAGCTGCGCCAGCGC
>JAIYDH010000308.1 GCA_027487585.1 Rubrivivax sp. | reverse complement strand
GTGCTGGTGGCCCGCATCTCGGCGTCGGGGAACCCGATCGCGCAGCCGGGCGATCTCGAGGGCCGTCTGGCCGACGTGGCCGTGGGCTCCCAGGACGTGCGGCTGCTGATCGACCGCGTGCTGCCCTAGTTTGGCATCAGGCTTCGAAGCCGGTACAGCGCTTCCAGAGCCTCTCGCGGGCTGAGCCCGTCGAGGTCGATGCGCGCCAGCTCGGCCTCCACGGCGCTGGGCTCGGCGGTGGGTGCGGCAGGCGGCGCGGCAAACAGGTCCACCTGCTCGCGGCCTTGCGCGGCCTGGGCTTCCAGCGCCTCGAGCGTGGCGCGCGCCTGGCGCACCAGCCCTGCCGGCATGCCCGCCAGCCGCGCCACCTGCACGCCGTAGCTGCGGCTGGCGGGGCCGGGCTCCAGCTGGTGCAGGAAGACGATGTCGTGTCCACTTTCCACCGCGCCCACGTGCAGGTTCACGGCCCGCTCATGCCGGGCCGGCAACTCGGTGAGCTCGAAGTAGTGCGTGGCGAACAGCGTGAACGAGCGGTTGCGGTCGTGCAGCTGGCTGGCAATGGCGCCGGCCAGCGCCAGGCCGTCGAAGGTGCTGGTGCCGCGGCCGATCTCGTCCATCAGCACCAGGCTCTGCTCGGTGGCGCCGTGCACGATGGCGGCAGCCTCGGTCATCTCGAGCATGAAGGTGCTCTGCGCATTGGCCAGGTCGTCCGAGGCGCCGATGCGCGTGTGGATGGCGTCGATAGGCCCCAGCCGGCAGGCCGTGGCCGGCACGTACGAGCCCATCGCCGCCAGCAACACGATCAGCGCCACCTGGCGCATGAAGGTGCTCTTGCCGCCCATGTTGGGGCCGGTGATGACGAGCATGCGCGTCTTCGCATCGAGCCGGCAGTGGTTGGCGATGAAGGCGCCACCGCCCGATGCGGCGGTTTCGGCCAGGCGCGCCTCCACCACCGGGTGGCGGCCTGCCTCGATGTCGATGCAGGGGTAGGGCACGAACTGCGGCCGGCACCAGCGCAGCGCGATGGCGCGCTCGGCCAGCGCGGCCAGTGCGTCGAGCGTGGCCAGCGCCAGCGCCAGGCCCTGCAGCGTGGCCAGATGCGGTTGGAGCGCATCCAGCAGCTGCTCGAACAGCCACTTCTCGCGCGCCACTGAACGCTCCTGCGCCGACAGGGCCTTGTCCTCGAAGGCCTTGAGCTCGGGCGTGATGAAGCGCTCGGCGCCTTTCAGGGTCTGGCGGCGGCGGTACTCGATCGGCACCTTGTCGAGGTGCGAGCCCGTGACCTCGATGTAGTAGCCGTGCACCTTGTTGAACTGCACGCGCAGGTTCGGGATGCCGGTGCGCGTGCGTTCGCGCGCTTCCAGGTCCAGCAGGAAGGCGTCGCCGTGCTGCGCGATGGCACGCAGCTCATCGAGCTCGGCATCGAAGCCGGCGGCGATGACACCGCCTTCGCGCAGCAGGCCGGCCGGCTCTTCGGCGATGGCCGCCAGCGCCGCCACCAGCCCAGGCTCGTGCGCCAGCGCGGCGTGCAGCCGCTCGAGCAGCGGCGTGCCGCGCGGCGCCACGGCCGCGATGCGCGGCAGCAGCGCCAGCGTCTGGCGCAGGCCGGCCAGTTCGCGCGGGCGCACCTGGCGCAGCGCGGTGCGGGCGGTGATGCGCTCGACATCGGCGACGTGGCGCAGCGCGTCGCGCAGCGGCTCCAGCGCCGGAGACGCGACGAAGGCCGCGATCGCGTCGTGGCGTTCGCCGGCCTCGCTGCGATCACGCCGCGGGTGCGTGAGCCAATGGCGCAGGCGGCGGCTGCCCATGCCGCTGCGGCAGCTGTCGAGCAGGCTCAGCAGCGTGGGGCTGTCCTCGCCGCGCAGCGTCTGCACCAGCTCGAGGTTGCGCAGCGTGGCCGGCGGCAGATCGAGCAGATCGTTGCCGCGCGGCACGGCCAGCGCCTGCACGTGGGCCAGGGCCTGGCCCTGGGTGTGTTCGGCGTAGCTCAGCAGCGCGGCGGCAGCCGCCTGCGCGGCGGGGAGTTCCTGCGCGCCGAAGCCGGCCAGCGAGGCCACCTTCAACTGCGCACACAGCTTGCGCTGGCCGAGGGCGCTGTCGAACTGCCAGGCCGGGCGCGGGGTGCGGCTGGCGCGTGTGCTGCCCAGCGCGTGCGTCAGGGCTTCAGGCAGCGCACTGCCGTCGTGCAGCAGCTCGGCCGGGGCCAGCCGGGCCAGCCAGGTGGGCAGTTCGCGTTCGGTGCATTCGGTGAGGCCCAGCTCACCGCTGGCCAGGGCCAGCCACGCGAGGCCCCAGCTGCCACGCTGGCGGTGCACCGCCAGCAGCAGCGTGTCGGCGCGCTCGGCCATCAGCTCGCTGTCGGTCACGGTGCCGGGGGTCACGACGCGCGTGACCTTGCGCTCCACCGGCCCCTTGGCCGTGGCGACATCGCCCACCTGCTCGGCCACCGCCACGGCTTCGCCGAGCTTGATGAGGCGCCCGAGGTAGCTCTCGACCGAGTGCACCGGCACGCCGGCCATCACCACCGGCTCGCCGGCACTGGCGCCGCGCGTGGTGATGGTGATGTCGAGCAGCCGGTGCGCCTTGCGAGCGTCGTCGAAGAACAGCTCGTAGAAGTCGCCCATCCTGTAGAACACCAGCGTGTCCGGGAACTCGGCCTTGATGCGCAGGTACTGCTGCATCATGGGCGTGTGGGCCGAGAGGTCGCCCTTCAACCGTTCGGCGGTGGATGTCGGTTCGCTCATGAAGCCGAGCATCTTAGGCGAGGGGCGCAGCGCGTTCGACGCGCGTCCGACATTCGCACTCGACGCATCGCTGCGGCAAAGGGCTGTGCTGGCGGGGGCTGCGGCGTGAGTTGAAGCGACCGGCCCTGCGGGCCGGCTGCCCTGCGCTGCTCGACATGAGGGCGCACGGCAAAACTCGCTACGCGGGCTGCGCCCGCTGCGCTCGAACAGTTGCCGTGAGTCAGTCTTTGATGCGCGCTGCGCGCGCCGCCCTCAAGCCTGCGCTGCTCGGCGCTTCAAGATCACGCCGCAGCCCCCGCCCGCACAGCCCTTTGCAACAACCGGGGTTG
>JAIYDH010000031.1 GCA_027487585.1 Rubrivivax sp. | reverse complement strand
TGTCCATCGGAACCCGTTCGCGCGGCGCGTTCATGCCGCGATGGCCAGGAACAGCTCGTGGCGGGCCAGCGCCGCGAGGTCGATTTCCTGCCACAGGCGGCCGTCGGCATCGCGCCAACGGCCGCCCGCGGCGAATTCAGGGCGCGGCTCGGCTTCAGCCGGCTCCCGCTCCATTTGCTGCTGGCTGCGTAGGCCCGCGAGGCGGTCGACCAGCACCGCGCAATGCGAGCCCAGCTTCGGATTGAAGGCCACCAGCCGGGCCTGCTCGCGCACCGCGTCGCGGGCCAGCGGCGGGCGCAGGCCCAGGAACGCGCCAAGGTCGACAACACCGTGAAGGCCGCCGCGCAGGTTGGCCACGCCCAGGAACCAGGCCTGGGTGTGCGGCACGGGCAGCAACGCTCCAGGTGGGAAGATCTCGCCGGCACTGGCCAGCGGCACCAGCAGCCCGGCGCCGGCGCATTCGACGGCCAGCCACGACACAGCCCGCGTCTCGGTGCGGGCCGCCTGCAACCGCTCGGCGAGACGGCTCTGGAGTTCGCGCAGCGCTTCGCGGTTGGCCATCAGTGACCGCCTGGCTGCGCTGAGGGCTCGGGCTCTACCCCGCTCCGTCGCGAACCCCGTGAGCCGCCGACCGGCTTCATCAGTCGAAGGCCTTGATCTTGGCGATCAGCTCGTCGGTATTGACGGGCTTGACGATGTAATCGCGGGCGCCCTGCCGCATGCCCCAGACCTTGTCAGTCTCCTGATTCTTGCTCGTGCACATGATCACGGGCACGTCAGAGAAGCGCGCATCGCGCGTGATGCTGCGCGTGAGCTGGAAGCCGTTCTGACCCGGCATGACCACGTCCATCAGGATGAGGTGGGGCTTTTCTTCTTCAAGCCTGCGCAAGGCCTCTTCGCCGTTCTCGGCTGTGCGCACGGTGTAGCCGCGCTTGCCGAGGATGTCGGAGAGGTGATGCAGCTCGGTCTTGGAGTCGTCGACGACGAGAATCTTCTGGATGGTCATCGCTGTGGCGTTCCGGCGTTCGGGTCAGGCTGCGGAGCGACGGTGGGAAGCGACCGCGTTCAGCAGCTGTTCCTTCGTGAAGGGCTTGGTGAGGTAATCCTCGGAGCCGACCATTCGGCCCCGGGCCTTGTCGAACAGGCCGTCCTTGCTCGACAGCATGATGACCGGCACATGTGCGAAACGCGGGTTGCGCTTGATGATGGCGCAGGTCTGGTAGCCGTCGAGCCGCGGCATCAGGATGTCGCAAAAGATGAGTTCGGGCGTGTGGTCGTTGACCTTGGCGAGCGCATCAAAGCCGTCCTCGGCCAGCACGACCTCGTGGCCGCCCTGGCGCAGGAAGATCTCGGCGCTGCGCCGGATTGTGTTGCTGTCGTCGATGACCAGCACCCGCGCACCCGCGGGTGCCGGGATGGTTGCACCTGCGCCCGCAACGGGCCCTTGCATGTCCAAGTGCGGTCCTCCTCAATGAACCTTCAGGGCCGCGGCCAGGTCGGGCTGACGCGGCGGGGGTTCAGATCTGCACCATCTCGAAGTCTTCCTTGCGGGCACCGCACTCGGGACAGGTCCAGTTCATGGACACGTCGGCCCAGGCGGTGCCGGGGGGAATGCCGTGTTCCGGATCGCCATCGGCCTCGTTGTAGATCCAGCCGCAGATCAGGCACATCCAGGTACTCGGTTCGCTCACGATGGCTCGGTCACCTCACTACAATGGTCGGTCATTGTAGCCACGCACTTCCGGCGATTCATGTGGATTTGTGAGGGCCTGCACGACGTTCTTCAGAATCTGCTGGAGGTTGGGTCCGGCCCCATCCGAGCCCGCGCTGCCTCTCCGGGCCAGCCCTCGCGGCCGGCCCTCCCGCCCTCCATGCCCCATCCCACATGAACCCCGTCCCGAATCCCGCCGAAGGCCTAGAAGGCCCTGAAGGCGCTGCCATCGAGCCGCCGCCGCCGGCCGCGGTGATGTGCTTCAACGCCAGCGAGCCCAGCGGCGCCAGCGGCGTGGCTGGCGACGTGGCCACCGTGGCGGCCATGGGCGCGCATGCGCTGCCGGTGGTCACGAGCATCGTCATGCGTGACACCGCCGACATCTTCGATCAGCACGACATCGATCCCGATGTCGTGGCCGAGCAGGCCCGCACGATCCTCGAAGACGTCACGATCGCCGGCTGGAAGGTCGGCTTCCTGGGCTCGGCCGACAACGTCAGTGCCGTGGCCGAGGTGCTGTCCGACTACACCGAGATCCCGCTCGTCACCCACCTGCCCAACCTCGGCTGGATGGACGAAGACCAGCTGCAGCCCTACCTCGACGCCTTCCGCGAGCTCATCCTGCCGGCCACCGAGGTGCTGGTGGGCAACCACAAGACGCTGCAGGACTTCCTGCTGCCCGAGTGGGACAGCGAGCGCCCGCCGTCGGCGCGCGAACTCGCCGTGGCGGCCTCCGAGCATGGCACGCGCTTCGTTCTCGTCACCGGCATCGCGCTGGTGGCCAAGGGCCCCGAACAGTACATCGACAACGTGCTGGCCTCGCCGCAGGGCGCGCTGGCGGGCGAGAAGTTCGAGCGCTTCGACACCAGTTTCGTCGGTGCCGGCGACACGCTCAGCGCGGCGCTGGCGGCGCTGCTGGCCACCGGGGTGGAGCTGCAGGCGGCCGTGTCCGAGGCGCTGAGCTTCCTCGACCAGTCGCTCGACGCCGGCTTCCGCCCTGGCATGGGCCATGTCGTGCCCGACCGCTTCTTCTGGGCGCTGCCGCCCCCTGAAGAGGGCGAGGGCGACGGCCATCCCGGTGGCGATGGCGGCGAACCCGATCCCGAACCCGAGGCACCCGCGCCCAAAGGTGCGCCGCGCCGCGTCCACTGAACCGGCGCGCCGCGCCCACTGAACACACACCCGATGTCGACCACCAACCAGGCCCTGTTCGAGCGCGCCCAACGTGTTATTCCAGGCGGCGTGAACTCGCCGGTGCGCGCCTTCCGCGCCGTCGGTGGCACCCCGCGTTTCATCACGCGTGCTGAAGGTCCGTACATCTTCGACGCCGAAGGCAAGCGCTACACCGACTACATCGGCTCCTGGGGCCCGATGATCCTCGGCCACGGCCACCCGGCGGTGGTCGACGCGGTGCAGCGCGCGCTGCTCGACGGCTTCAGCTTCGGCGCCCCCACCGAGCGCGAGATCGAGCTCGCCGAGGCCATCATCGCGCTCGTGCCCGGCGTCGAGCAGGTGCGGCTGGTGAGCAGCGGCACCGAGGCCGGCATGAGCGCGCTGCGGCTGGCGCGCGGCGCCACGGGCCGCTCGAAGTTCATCAAGTTCGAGGGCTGCTACCACGGCCACGCCGACCCGCTGCTGGTGAAGGCCGGCTCGGGCCTGGCGACCTTCGGCTTCCCCACCAGCGCCGGCGTGCCCGAAGACGTGGTCAAGCACACGCTCGTGCTGCCGTACAACGACATCGCCGCACTCGAGGCGGCCTTCGACGCGCACGGCAAGGAACTCGCCTGCGTGATGATCGAGCCGATCGCCGGCAACATGAACTTCGTGCGCGCCTCGGTGCCCTTCATGACGCGGCTGCGCGAGCTGTGCACGGCGCACGGCGCGATGCTGGTGTTCGACGAGGTGATGTCGGGCTTCCGCGTCGCGCTCGGCGGCGCGCACAGCGTCTACCAGCGGCTGATTCCGGGCTTCAAGGCCGATGTCTTCGTGTTCGGCAAGGTCATCGGTGGCGGCATGCCGCTGGCGGCCTTCGGCGCCAGCCGCGAGGTGATGCGCCAGCTCGCGCCGCTGGGGCCGGTGTACCAGGCCGGCACGCTGAGCGGCAACCCCGTCGCCACGGCCTGCGGGCTGGCCACGCTGAAGGAGATCACCAAGCCCGGTTTCTTCGAGGCCCTGGCCGCCCAGACGCGCCGCCTCGTCGAGGGCCTGGAAAGCGCGGCGCGGGATGCCGGCGTGCCGCTGGTCAGTGACAGCGAAGGCGGCATGTTCGGCTTCTTCTTCTTCAACCAGCTGCCGCAGAACTACGCCACGGTCATGACCACCGATTCGGCGCGCTTCAACCGCTTCTTCCACGCCATGCTCGACCGCGGCGTGTACCTGGCGCCGGCGCTGTACGAGGCCGGCTTCGTGAGTGCGGCGCACACACCGACCGACATCGACGCCACCTTGGCGGCCGCGCGCGAGGCCTTCGCGGCGCTGTAGCGCCACAGCCGGCCGATCCGGGCCGGCCGATCCAGGCCGGCAGATTCAGGCCGGTGACGAGCGCAGGCCGTAGGCCTTGCCGCTCACGAACAGGTACTCGGCGCGCAGGATCGCGTCGCCCTTCTCGGCAGCAAAGGTGAAGCCGAGCACGGCCAGAGCGTCGCCGGCCTTGATTTCCGGCACCTGCCAGGCGCCCATGCGCGACAGCGGCGCGAGCTCGATGTCCCATACGCGGTCTTTGCGCGTGGGCAGCTGCGCGGCCTTCAGCAGCGATGCGCCGTCGACCGGCGCCGACTGCGGCGGCAGCACCCGCGTCGCCAGATCGGCCGGCAGCCTCAGGCCCGCGGCCGGCAGCTCGAGCTTCAGCTCGGCGTGAGGGTTGCGCCAGCGGATATCGCGCGCCACGCCCTCGAGGTAGATCGGGCGCGCTTGGTCGAAGCTGCTCCAGCCGTGGTGGGCCCGCGCAGGCGCCGTGGGCAGCCACAGCAGCACGGGGGCGGCAGCGACGAGGGTGCGGCGATGCATGGCGATCTCCTTCAGATGTAGGCAATCCAGCGACCGCTGATGATCGCCGCGATCCATAGTGCCACCGACAACACCGTCTGCGCGCGCGCCAGGGCATCGGGTTTGTACAGACCACCCCGGGCATGAAACATCGCCGCATTGATGCCGGCGGCCGACACCAGCCCGAGCTTGAGGAGGAAAGCCCGGTTGGCCAGCAACTCACCCGGGCTCGCGGCGAACATCACCAGGCCACTGGCCGCCACCAGGCCAAAGCCGGCCAGCGACAACGCCATCGTCAGCCGCGCCAGCGGCCCCAGCGGCAGCTCGGCCGCCACGCCCCACACACGCAGCTCCAGCAGCACGAGGTTGCCCAGCAGCAGCGCGATGCCGACGATGTGCACCACCTCCAGCGCCGGGTAGGCGATGGGGTGCTCGGCGATCCAGGGCAGGCCCACGAAACCGGTCGTCATGCGCGGGACGCTAGCAGAGGCCCTGGATGCGGGCGACGACCCGACTCCTAGAATGCCCCGCATGCACATCCATGTCCTCGGCATCTGCGGCACCTTCATGGGCGGCCTGGCGGCACTGGCGCGCGAAGCCGGCCACCGCGTAACGGGATGCGACGCCGCGGTGTACCCGCCGATGAGCGATCAGCTGCGCGCGCTCGGCATCGATCTGATCGAGGGCTACGGCGCCGAGCAGATGGCGCTGAAGCCCGATGTCTTTGTCGTCGGCAACGTCGTCAAGCGCGGCATGCCGCTGATGGAGGCGGTGCTCGATGCCGGCGCGCGCTACACCAGCGGCCCACAGTGGCTGGCCGAGCAGGTGCTGCACGGCCGCCACGTGCTGGCGGTGGCCGGCACGCACGGCAAGACCACGACCACGGCCATGCTGGCCTGGATCCTGGAGCAAACCGCGCCGGCGGGCCGCAAGCCCGGCTTCCTGGTCGGCGGCGTGCCGCTCAATTTCGGCGTCAGCGCGCGGCTTGGCGATGCAGGCGCGCCCTTCGTCATCGAGGCCGACGAGTACGACACCGCGCTCTTTGACAAGCGCAGCAAGTTCGTGCACTACCGGCCGCGCACCGCGGTGCTGAACAACCTCGAGCTCGACCACGCCGACATCTTCGACGACCTCAAGGCCATCGAGACGCAGTTCCACCACCTCGTGCGCGCCATGCCCTCGCAGGGCCGCGTCGTCGTCAACGCCCGCGACGAAGCCCTGGCCCGCGTGCTGGCGCGCGGCTGCTGGAGCGAGGTGCAGCGCTTCGGCACCAAGCGCGAGGAACCCGGCGGCCTGTGCGCGCGCGGCGAGCCCGGCAGCTTCGACGTGCTGCGCGGCAGCCTGAAGCTCGGCCAAGTGGCCTGGGATCTGCTCGGCGAGCACAACCAGATGAACGCGCTGGCGGCCATCGGCGCGGCCGAGCACGTGGGCGTGGCACCGGCCGAGGCCTGCAAGGCCCTGGCCAGCTTCCGCAACGTGAAGCGCCGGCTCGAGCTGCTCGGCGAAGCCGCCGGCGTGAAGGTCTACGACGACTTCGCCCACCACCCCACGGCCATGCGCACCACCATCGACGGCCTGCGCCGCAAGGTCGGCTTGAGCACGCGCATCCTGGCGGTGTTCGAGCCGCGCAGCAACACCATGAAGCTGGGCACGATGAAGGCGCAGCTGCCGTGGTCGCTGGAAGAAGCAGACCTCGCGTTCGTCCTGCAGGGCGACTACGGCTGGAGCGTGCGCGACACGCTGGCGCCGATGGGCGAGCGCGCCTTCGCGGCCGACAGCGTGGAGGCCCTCGTGGCCGCCGTAGCCCGGGCCGCAAGGCCCGGTGACCACGTGCTGTGCATGAGCAACGGTGGCTTCGGCGGGCTGCACGGCCAGCTGCTGGCGCAACTCGCCCGCTGATTGGACCGTTTCATCACACGGCGCAGCGAGCAGGCCCGCGCTGCGATAGGCTTTACAGCTTCGCGTCTTGGCCTGTGCGGCCGCCTTACCCCATGAAAACCCGCATCTCCCTCGGCACTGCCGCGCTCATGCTGGTGGGTTGCGCCACCACCGCGACGCCCCCTGCTTCTTCCTTGACCGTTCCTCCGGGCGCCACGGGTGGCGCTTCGACGACGCAGACAGCCGCAGCCATGCCCGCCGCTGCGGCTTCGGCGCCTGCGGGCGGCGGCCCGGCCGCTGCTGCCCCGCGCCCCGCGCCGCTGCCGGGTGCGTTGACGGCCTTTGCGGAAGTCATCCGCGAAGCCAAGCGCAGCGAAGGTTTCCTGCCCGTGTGGAGCCGCGACGACAAGACCTGGCTCGAGATCCCGGTCGACCGGCTGGACAAGCCCTTCTTTCTTGGCAGCTCGATCGCCAACGGCTTGGGCGAGAGCGTCTTCTTCTGGCCGGGCATCACCGGTCGCAGCAACGTCGTCGTGCTCAAGCGTGTGGGCAACACCGTGCAGCTGATCGCTCGCAACCTCACCGTGCGTGCGCCAGCGGGCACGCCGCTGGCCCGCGCCGTGGACGAGAGCTACTCCGACAGCCTGCTCGCCTCAGCGCCGCTGGCGGCCGCCCCTCACCTGCAGAGCAAGGCGCTGCTGGTGGACGCGAGTGCGCTGCTCGGAGGCGATCTCTCCGGCATCCAGACGGCACTCGAGCGCAACCACCGGCTGCCGTATGCGCTGGATCGCGCCAACAGCCATTTCGAACGGGTGCGCCCCACGCCTGAGGGCACCTACTTCACCATCCGCCAGCACTTCGCCGTGCCACGGCTGCCCGTGCCTCCCATCGTTGCGCCCGGCGGCCCGCCGCCCAATCCAGCGGCGCTTCCCAACCCGCCCTACACCCTGCCCGACGCGCGCAGCCTGTTCGTCGCGATGACCTACACGCTCGCGCCGCTGCCGGCAGAGCCGATGCAGGTGCGCAATGCCGATCCGCGTGTGGGTTACTTCTCCGATGCTTACGCCGACTTCGGTGACGACAACTCCGAGGGCCGCCGCACACATCTGATCAAGCGCTGGCGCCTGGAGAAGAAGGATCCGGCCGCCGCCGTATCCGAACCCAAGGAACCGATCCGCGTGGTCATGGACCGCAACATTCCCGAAAAGTGGCGCGCGCCGCTGCGCGAGGGCGTGCTGGAGTGGAACAAGGCCTTCGAGAAGGCCGGCTTCAAGAACGCCATCGCGCTCGAGCAGCAGGCGCCCGACGCCGAGTGGACCTCCCTCGAAGGCACGCGCATGCTGAGCGTGCGCTGGTTCGCACTCGAAGGCCCCGGCGCCGTCGCGGTGGGCCCGAGCCAGAGCGATCCCCGCACTGGCGAGATCCTGCGCGGCGCCAGCATCATCCCCGAGAACTGGGTGCGCATCTTCCGCTCGCGCGCCATCGACACCGAGCCGCGCCTCGGGGCGGCGGCGGCACCAGGCTCCTTCGCTCAGCCCTACGCACCGCCGTTCAACGCGACCTGCACGCACGCCAACGAACTGCTGGAGCAGGCGCAGATGGCATTCGATCTGCTGGCCGCGCGCGGCACCTTCGACCCCAACAGCCCCGAGGCCGACAAGTACATCGCCCAGGCGCTGAAGGACGTGACGATGCACGAGGTGGGCCATGCACTGGGCCTGCGACACAACTTCAAGGCCTCGGTCGGCGTGACACCGGCGCAGCTGCGCGACCCTGCCTTCACGGCCTCACGCGGCGTCTCCAACTCGGTGATGGACTACAACGCGCTGAACGTGCCGCTCGAAGGCGAGACCGTCGCCGACTACCACCAGACGACGCTCGGTGCCTACGACTACTGGGCCATCGAGTACGGCTACCGGCAGTTCGCCAACGCCGAAGAAGAGAAGCGCGGGCTCGCTCGCCTGGCCGCAATGGGCGAGCGCGACCCGAGCTTGGCCTACGCCAGCGACGAGGACATCTTCATCGGCACCGACCCGCTGGTGAACCAGCGCGATCTCGGCAACGACCCGTTGGCCTTCGCTCAGCGCCAGAACAAGCTGGCCCGCGAGCTATGGCAGCACACGGCCAAACGACAGCTCGCAGCCGACGACGACTTGACGATCTACCGCCGCAACCTGATCCGCGTGCTCGGGACGCTGGCCGCCAGCACACCGGTCGCCACCAAGTACCTCGGCGGCACGTACACGCGGCGCGCCACGGCCGGCACAAACGAGCCTCTGCTGGTGCCGGTACCGGCAGCGCAACAGCGCGCGGCGCTGGACCTGCTGGTGAACGAGCTGTTCAACAGCAGCAGCTTCAAGTTCGAACCGCGGCTGATGAGCCGCCTGGGCACCAACCTGCTCGATCGCTCCGGCCCCAACCGCAACCCGGCGCTGGAGTTCAGCCTGCCCAGTGCAGTGCTGGACTTGCAACGCCCGGTGCTGGACGCGCTGATGACCGATCGGCTGGCGCAGAAACTGGCCGATGCAGAGTCCAAGGTCGAGGACCCGCGCAGCCTGCTGAACTTTGCTGAGGTGCAGCAGCGTCTGGGCGATGCTGTGTGGTCGGAACTGGGCAACGGCAAGTCGATCGAGATCGACAGCCTGCGCCGAAACCTCCAGCGCGAGCACGTGAGCCGGCTGGCGAGTTCGCTGCTTCGCCCGGGTTCGGCGGCCGCCACCGATGTGCGTTCGGTGATGCGCCAAGCCGCGTTGCAGCTCCAGTCGCGGCTGACCCGCACGCTGGCCAGTCCGAGTGGCAAGGCGAGCAGTTCCATCGTGAAGGCGCACCTGGAAGACAGCCTGGCGACGCTCGGCGAGGCGCTCAAGGCCTCCCTCGTCAAGCAAGGCGTCTGACTCGGCCTTTGCAACGGAAGCCGGTGTCGACCACGCACCTGCTCTACCTGCACGGCTTCCGCTCCTCGCCACGCTCGGCCAAGGCGCAGCAGCTGGCTGCGTGGATGGCCATTCACCGGCCCGGTGTGCGTTGGTGGTGCCCGCAACTGCCGCCCTCGCCGCGCGAGGCGATGACGCTGATCGGTGCCGGCACCACCGACTGGCCAGCCGACACCTCCGCGGTCGTCGGCAGCTCACTCGGTGGCTTCTACGCCACCGCGCTGGCGGAAACCCCGGCACGCCGGCATTGGCGTGTCGCGGTCATCAACCTCGCCATCGACCCCGCGCGCGGCCTGCCGATCATCGCCACCGGCAACGAGCGGCTCGACTGGCGCGAGATGGCCGCGCGCTATGCCGGCGAGCCGATGCTGCGCGTGGACGGCAGCGACCACACCCTGAGCGACTTCGCCGCCCACCTGCCGCGGCTGCTGGAACACCTGTCCCTTGCCCCTGCTTGAGAAGCCCCACTCACCATGAAACTGAAGAACAAGATCTGCATCGTCACCGGCGCCGCACAAGGCATCGGCGCCGCCACCGTGGCGCGGCTGGCGGCCGAAGGCGCCATCGTCATCGGCTGCGACCGCCGCATCAGCAGCGATGCCGGCAGCGTGCCCGGCGCCGCTGCGCTGCACGCGGTGGACGTGACGCGGCGCGAAGACGTCGACGCGCTGGTGGCGCGCGTGCAGGCCGAGCACGGCCGCATCGACGTGCTCGTCAACAACGCCGGCATCACCAAGGACGCGCGACTGGTGAAGATGACGCTGGAGCAGTTCGACGCCGTGATCGACGTCAACCTGCGCGGCGTGTTCCATTGCGCGCAGGCCGTGGCGCCGCTGATGGTGGCGCAGGGCGCCGGGGTCATCCTCAACGCCAGCAGCGTGGTGGGGCTGTACGGCAACTACGGGCAGACCAACTACGCGGCCTCGAAGTTCGGCGTCATCGGCTTCACCAAGACCTGGAGCCGCGAGCTCGGGCCCAAGGGCGTGCGCGTCAATGCCGTGGCGCCGGGTTTCGTCGAGACGCCCATCCTCGCCACCGTGCCCGACAAGGTGCTGGAGCAGATGCGCTCGCAGGTGCCGCTGGGCCGGCTGGCGCGGCCTGAAGAGATTGCCAGCGTGTACGCGTTTTTGGCCAGCGACGACGCCAGCTATATCAACGGCACCGTCATCGAGGTCTCCGGAGGGATGTCTGTCTAGTCAGGCAGCGACAATCACCGCATGTATGCCCTCTTCGACGACGCCGGCAAGTTCCACGCCGGCCGCGTGATGTCCGAGGCCGACAGCTCGCTGCAGGTGGAGCTCGACTCCGGCAAGCGCGTCAAGGTCAAGGCCGCCAACCTGATGCTGCGCTTCGACAAGCCCGCCCCGGCCGAGCTGCTGGCGCGTGCGCGTGCACTCGCCGACGAAATCGACCTCGATCTGGCCTGGGAGTTCGCCCCCGAGGCCGAGTTCGCCTTTGCCGACCTGGCCCGCGAGTACTTCGACGCCAAGGCCGGCCCCGAGCACCAGGCCGCCGCGCTGCTGCGCCTGTTCGACGCCCCGCACTACTTCCGCCGCCTCGGCCGCGGGCAGTTCAAGAAGGCGCCCGAAGAAACCGTGAAGGCGGCGCTCCTGGGCATTGAGCGCAAGAAGCAGGTCGCCGCGCAGATCGAGGCCTGGGCCGCCGAGCTGGCCGCCGGCCAGTGCCCAGAGCCCGTGCGCGAGCAGCTCTACCGCATCCTCTTCAAGCCCGACAAGAACGGCCCCGAGTACAAGGCCGTGGTCGAGGCCACGCGCCGGGCGCAGCGCTCGCCGCTCGATCTGCTGGCCGCGGCCGGGGCCATCAGCAGCCCGTACCAGTTTCATTGGCGGCGCTTCCTGTTCGAGTTCTTCGCCAAGGGCACGGGCTTCCCGGCATTGGCCGCGCCGCCCGTTGAAGCTGACTTGCCCCGCGCCGATGGCGTGGCGGCGTTTTCCATCGACGACTCGGCCACCACCGAGATCGACGATGCGCTCTCGGTGCGCGGCCTCGGCACGGGCACGGTGGTGTTCGGCATCCACATCGCCGCGCCGGGCCTGGCCATCGCGCCCGACTCGGCGCTCGACAAGGTGGCGCGCGAGCGCATGTCCACCGTCTACATGCCGGGCTGGAAGATCACGATGCTGCCCGACGAGGTGGTGCAGGCCTACACGCTGATGGCCGGCCGCGACTGCCCCGCCGTGAGCCTGTACACCACGCTTGATGAGGCCACGCTCGAGCTGCGCGGCCACGAGACGAAGATCGAGCGCGTGCCGATCGTGGCCAACCTGCGCCACGACGTGCTGGACGCCGTCGTCACCGAGGCCACGCTCACCGGGGCCGAGCCGGCGGGCTACGAGTTCGCGCCCGAACTGGCATTCGCCTTCCGCCTCGCGCGGCACCTGAAGGCCGCGCGCGAGGTGGTGCGTGGCAAGCCCGAACTGTTCAACCGGCCCGACTACAGCTTCAAACTGCAGCGCGAGGACACGAGCGCCGAGCCGCAGGGTGACGAGACCGTGCTCATCGGCACGCGGCGCCGCGGCGCGCCGCTGGACCTGATCGTCGCCGAGGCCATGATCCTGGCCAACAGCACCTGGGGCGGCTGGCTGGCGCAGCACGGCGTGCCGGCCATCTACCGCAGCCAGGCGAGCCTGGCCCCAGGCATCAAGGTGAAGATGGGCGTGAAGCCGGCGCCGCATGCCGGCATGGGCGTGGCGCAGTACGCCTGGAGCACGAGCCCACTGCGGCGCTACACCGACCTGGTGAACCAGTGGCAGATCGTCGCCGTGGCGCGCCACGGACGCACCGCGCCGCTGGTGGCGCCGTTCAAGCCGAAGGACGCGGCGCTCTTCAGCGTGATCAGCGGCTTCGACGCCAACTACTCGGCCTACAACGATTTCCAGCAGCAGATCGAGCGCTACTGGACGCTGCGCCACCTGCAGCAGGCGGGCACGAGCGAGCTCGACGCCGCCGTCATGAAGGAAGGGCTGGTGCGCGCCGAGGCGCTGCCGCTGGTGTTCCGCGTGCCCGGCACCGAGGGCCTGCCGCGCGGCGCCCGCGTGCGCGCCCGCGTGGCCGGTGTCGACCTGATGACGCTGGAGCTGCACGCGACACTGGCCGCACGCCTCGACGCCGAGCCGGTGCCGGCCGATGAGAGCGGCGACGACGACGAGTCCGAGCCCACCGGCGCGCTGCAGCTGGCCATCGAGTTGACCGAAGCCGAGCCGACGGCCGAACCGGCTGCCGACACCGGCGCCGAGGCCCCGGCCCCGCCCGCGGCCTGAACACGCCATGCGCTGGCCCGACTTGACGCCGCTGCAGTGGGCCCTGGCGCTGTCGCTGGGCGCGCACGGCGTGGTGCTGTCGGTGCGCTTCGTCGACCCCGAGGCCATCAACCGCGCGTTCCGCGACACGCCGCTGGAGGTGATCCTCGTCAACGCGCGTGGCAATGAGCCGCCGGCAGAGGCCCAGGCCATCGCGCAGGCCAACCTCGCGGGCGGTGGCGACGCCGTCAAGGGCCGCGCTACCAGCCCGCTGCCGCTGGCGGCCACCGTGCTGATGGGCGAAGCCCCCGACGAAGCCCGCCAGCGCATCGAGCGGCTGCAGCGCGAGCAGCAGCAGCTCTTGGCCCAGGTGCGGCGCGAGATCGCCGCGCTGCCACCGCCCGACCCCAGTCGTGAGAGCGGCCGCCCCGACCAGCGCGAGCAGGACGAGCGCCGCCGCCAGCTGCTGCGGCTGCTGGCCGAGATCGAAAAGCGCGTGAACGACGAAAACGCGCGGCCCAAGAAGCGATACATCAGCCCGGCCACGCGCGAAGAGGTCTACGCGCTCTACTACGACGGCTTGCGCCGCCGCATCGAAGACCGCGGAACGCGCAGCTTCCCTGAATTCCAGGGCCGCAAGCTCTTTGGCGAGCTGACGATGAACGTCACAGTCGACGCCAGCGGCCGCGTCGTCGCGGCCGACATCGTGCGCAGCAGCCGCAACCGCCGGCTCGACCAGCAGGCGCTGGCCATCGTGATGGCGGCGGCACCCTTCGGCCCGTTCACGCCGGCCATGCGGGCGCAGGCCGACCAGATCGTCGTGACCTCGCGCTTTCGCTTCACGCGCGACGAGGCGCTCGAAACCACGCAGATCGGCCGCTGATCTGTAGCTCGCCTCAATACTCGCATGACGCTCGCTTGACGCACGCATGACGCACGCCTGATGCCCGCCCCCGACCGCTACGCCGTGCTCGGCCACCCGGTGGCCCACAGCCGCAGCCCGGCCATCCATGCCCGATTTGCCGCCCAGACTGGCCAGCGGCTCGACTACGGCCGTGTGCTGTGCCCGCTGGACGGCTTTGTCGCCAGCGTGGGCGCGTTCGCTGCCGCTGGCGCGCGCGGCTGCAACGTGACGGTGCCGTTCAAGTTCGAGGCGCTGCAACGGGTGCTGCAGTCGGCCGGCAGCGCCAGCGCGCGCGCGCAGCGGGCCGGCGCCGCCAACGTGCTGGGCTTCGATGGCGCCGACCCGGCCCGCTGGTGGGCCGACAACTCCGACGGCATCGGCCTCGTGCGCGACATCCAGCAGCACGCCGGCGTGCCGCTGGCCGGCACGCGCGTGCTGCTGGTGGGCGCAGGCGGCGCGGCGGCCGGCGTGCTGGGGCCGCTCATCGAGGCCGGCGTGGCCGAGCTGGTGCTGGCCAACCGCACGGCAGCCAAGGCCGAGGCGCTGGTCGCCAGCCATGCCGAGCTGGCCACCGGCCACGGCACGCAAGTCATTGCGGCGCCACTGGCCGAGCCGGGCCGGGGCTTCGATGTCGTGATCAACGCCAGCAGCAGCAGCCTGGCCGGCGCGGCCGTGCCGGTGCCAGGCGCGGTGCTGCGCCCGGGCTCGCTGGCCGTCGACCTGATGTACGGCGCCGCCGCCGCGCCCTTCATGACCTGGGCGCGCGAGCACGGCGCCACCGCGCGCGACGGCCTGGGCATGCTGGTGGAGCAGGCCGCCGAAGCCTTCTTCCTGTGGCGCGGCGTGATGCCGGCCACAGCGCCAGTGCTGGCGGCCTTGCGGGCCGAGGTGGACACATCGGCATGAGCCGCTCCTCCTGGAAGACGCACGCGCTGCGCCTCATCGCGCTGGTGGCCTTGTGCACGCTGGCGCTGCAGCTGGTGTTCGCCGGCCGCATCGCGCTGATGGCGGTGGTCGACCCGCAAAGCACCAGCTTCCAGCGCAGCGAGGCCTGGCGGCTGGCGGTGGAGCAGCAGCGCATCCTCTGGAGCCAGCAGTGGGTGGACGGCGAACGCATCTCGCCCCACCTGAAGCGGGCCGTCATCGCCAGCGAGGACGGCGGCTTCATCGACCACGGCGGTGTCGACTGGGCGGCCATCGAGAAGGCCTGGGAGCGCAACGAACGTGCGGAAGCCCGCGCTCAGGCACGGGCCGAAAAGGCCCCGGCACGGCAGGGCCGGCCCGTGGTGCCCAAGATGGTGGGCGGCTCGACCATCACGCAGCAGCTGGCGAAAAACCTGCTGCTCTCGGGCGAACGCACGGTGCTGCGCAAGGCGCAGGAGCTGGTGATGGCAATCATGCTCGAAGGGCTCTTGAGCAAGGAACGCATCCTGGAGATCTACCTGAACAACGTGGAATGGGGCGAGGGCGTGTTCGGCGCGCAGGCGGCGGCACGCCACTACTTCCGCGTCGACGCGGCCCAGCTCGCGCCGCAACAGGCCGCGCGGCTGGCGGTGATGCTGCCGGCGCCCAAGCGCTTCGAGAAGCGGCCAGCAAGTCCGTACCTGCTGTCGCGCTCGGCCACCATCGCGGCGCGGATGAACGACGTGGAGCTGCCGGAATGACGCGTCCAGCCACCACCCCGTTCGGACTGGGACGCTGTCTGCGCACCACCAGGCCCTTCGACAGGCTCAGGGCGAACGGAGGGGAGTGGGGCATCCCGTTCGGGCTGAGCCTGTCGAAGCCCTGGCCCAGGGCCCACGGGCGCAGGAGTTCGCCATGAGCGCCTTGCTGGAAATCGCCGCCGCCGCCGCGCGCCTCATCGTCGACGAAGGCATGGAGTACGACCAGGCCAAGCGCCGCGCCGCGCGCGATTTCGGCGCCCGTGTCGAGCTGCCGGACAGCGCCACCGTCGAGGCCGCCGTGCGCGAGCACATCGCCATCTTCTGCGCCGATACCCAGCCCGCCGAGCTGCGCGCGCTGCGCGAGGTGGCGCTGCTCTGGATGACGCGGCTGGCCGAGTTCCGGCCCCACCTGGCCGGCGCCGCCTGGCGCGGCACCGCCACGCGGCTGAGCGCGCTGCGCATCGAGCTGTACGCCGACGACGGCAAGGCGCCCGAGATCGCACTCATCAACGCCGGCGTCGACTACGACGTCGACAGCCTGCCCGCCGGCCACGGCCCCGGTGGCCGCCACCGCCGCGAACCCATCCCCGTGCTCACCGTGGCCAGCCGCAGCGCTGAACTGAACGACATCGTGACCGTGCACCTGATCATCCACGACCTCGACGACCTCCGCGGCGCCCTCAAGCCCGATGCCGATGGCCAAAGCTGGCGCGGCGACACCGCCGCGCTGCAGGCGCGCATGGCCGGAGCCACGGCATGAAGCGGCGCCTGGTGCTCGCCGGCGGGGCGGTGGTGGTGCTGGGAGCCGGCGTGGTGGCGCAGCGGACGGCCGAGAAGCGGCGCCTCGAAGAGCAGGCCGCCTTCGACCGCGACACCGCCGGCTTCTGGAACCTGGCCTTCCCCACACCCGACGAGACCGCGCCCCGCACGCTGACCATGGCCAGCTTCCGCGGCCAGCCGCTGCTGCTCAACTTCTGGGGCACCTGGTGCCCCCCGTGCGTGAAGGAGATGCCCGAGCTCGACCGCTTCGCCCGCGATCACGCCGCCCAAGGCTGGCGCGTCCTGGGCCTGGCCGTGGACAACGCGCGCGCTGTGCGCGAGTTTCTGCGCCGCACGCCCGTGAGTTATGCCATCGCCATGGCCGGCTTCGAGGGCTCGGAGCTGGCGCGCCGGCTGGGCAACACGCAGTCAGGCCTGCCCTTCACGGTGGCTTTCGACCGCCGCGGCCGCGTCGCCAAACTGAAGGCCGGCGAAACGAACGCGGCCGAAATGGCGGCCTGGGCCCGCGAGATGGCGGCCAGCGGCCTGGTCTGAGCGCAGCAGGGCGGCAGAACCCGCCTGGCCGCGAACGGCTGGCAACAGCGGCAAATCCGCGTACAGTCGCGCCCTTCAGCGGCTCTGCGCCGATGACCGATGCAACTACTCGTCCTCCACGGCCCCAACCTCAACCTGCTTGGCACACGCGAGCCCGAGGTCTATGGCTCGACGACATTGCCGCAGATCGACGCCGATCTGGCCCAGATGGCAGCCGATGCGGGCGCGCGACTGAGCAGTCTGCAGAGCAACCACGAGGGCGTGCTGATCGACCGCATCCACGCCGCGCGCAGCGACGGCACCGACTTCATCGTCATCAACCCGGGTGGCCTCACCCACACCAGCGTGGCGCTGCGCGACGCGCTGGCCGCCGTGGCGCTGCCCTTCATCGAGGTGCACCTGAGCAACGTGCACCGGCGCGAGCCGTTTCGCCACCACAGCTACCTGAGCGACATCGCTACCGGTGTGATCGTCGGGCTCGGGGCGGCAGGCTACCGGCTCGCGCTGCAGTACGCGCTCGGACAGCGGCCGCCGCCGGCTTCGGCCTGAGCGCGGCACCCCCCGACAACCCACAGGCGCCGGCCATGACCGGCGGCCCACCCGCGAGGACCCCATGGACCTGAGAAAACTCAAGACCCTCATCGACCTGGTCTCGGAGTCGAACATCTCCGAACTGGAGATCACCGAAGCCGAAGGCAAGGTGCGCATCGTCAAGGCCGGCGTGGCCGCCGTGGCCGTGGCAGCGGCACCCGTGGCCGCCCCGGCCGTGGCGCTGCCGGCTGCCGCGCCGGCCGCCGCGCCTGTGGCCGAAGCCGCGCCGGCAGCGCCCGAGCCGCGGGTGATCAAGTCGCCGATGGTCGGCACCTTCTACCGCGCCGCCAGCCCGGGCGCGAAGCCGTTTGCCGATGTCGGCGACGCCGTCAAGCCCGGCCAGGCCGTGTGCATCATCGAGGCGATGAAGATCATGAACGAGATCGAGTCCGATCTCGAGGGCCGCATCGCCAAGCTGCTGTGCGAAAACGGCCAGGCGGTGGAGTTCGGCCAACCCTTGTTCGTTCTCGAGTAAGGCAGGGCTTTCGTGTTCAAGAAAGTCCTGATCGCCAATCGCGGCGAAATCGCCCTTCGCATCCAGCGTGCCTGTCGCGAGATGGGCATCAAGTCGGTCGTCGTCTACTCCGAGGCCGATCGCGAGGCCAAGTACGTCAAGCTCGCCGACGAGGCGGTGTGCATCGGCCCGGCGCCCAGCGCGCAGAGCTACCTCAACATGCCGGCCATCATCAGCACGGCCGAGGTCACCGACGCCGAGGCCATCCACCCCGGCTACGGCTTCCTGAGCGAAAACGCCGACTTCGCCGAGCGCGTGGAGCGCAGCGGCTTCGTGTTCATCGGGCCCACGCCCGAGAGCATCCGCATCATGGGCGACAAGGTCAGCGCCAAGCAGGCCATGATCAAGAGCGGCGTGCCCTGCGTGCCGGGCTCCGAGGGCGCGCTGCCCGACGACCCGAAGGAGATCATCCGCATCGCGCGCACGGTGGGCTACCCGGTCATCATCAAGGCCGCGGGCGGTGGCGGCGGGCGCGGCATGCGCGTCGTGCACACCGAGGCGGCGCTGATCCACGCCGTGCAGACCACGCGTGCCGAGGCCGGTGCGGCCTTCGGCAACCCGCAGGTCTACATGGAGAAGTTCCTCGAGCACCCGCGGCACATCGAGATCCAGATCCTGGCCGACACCTTCCGCAACGCGGTGTGGCTGGGCGAGCGCGACTGCAGCATGCAGCGCCGCCACCAGAAGATCATCGAGGAAGCGCCGGCACCGGGCATCCCGCGCCGCACCATCGAGCGCATCGGCGAGCGCTGCGCCGCCGCGTGCAAGAAGATCGGCTACCGCGGCGCCGGCACCTTCGAGTTCCTGTACGAAAACGGCGAGTTCTATTTCATCGAGATGAACACGCGTGTGCAGGTCGAGCACCCGGTGACGGAGCTCGTCACGGGCATCGACATCGTGCAGCAGCAGATCCGCATCGCCGCCGGCGAGAAGCTGCCGTTCACGCAGCGCCAGATCGAGCTGCGCGGCCACGCCATCGAGTGCCGCATCAACGCCGAAGACCCGGTGAAGTTCGTGCCCAGCCCGGGGCGCATCACGCTGTGGCACGCGCCGGGCGGGCCGGGCGTGCGGGTGGATTCGCACGTCTACACGAACTACTTCGTGCCGCCGAACTACGACTCGATGATCGGCAAGATCATCTGCCACGGCGACACGCGCGAGCAGGCCATGGCCCGCATGCGCATCGCGCTGATGGAAACCGTGGTCGAGGGCATCCAGACCAACATCCCGCTGCACCGCGAGCTGATGGTCGACAGCAAGTTCATGGCCGGCGGCACCACCATCCACTACCTCGAGCAGTGGATGAGTCAACACAAGCGATGACGATCCGGGGGCTGCGATGGTCGAGCTGATCCTGCGCGCGCCGGCGGCCCTGGTGGAGCCGGTGTCCGACGCGCTGATGGACGAGCTCGATGCGCTGTCCGTCAGCGTCGAAGACGCCGATGCCGACACCGACGCCGAGCAGGCGCTGTTCGGCGAGCCCGGCATGCCGGCGCCCGCCACCGGCTGGGAGCGCAGCACGCTGACCGTGCTGTTCGAGCAGGAATCGCAGGCCGAAGCCGCGGCCACGCTGCTGCTGGCGCAGGACTGGACCACGGGCCTGGCGGTGCAGTCGCTGCAGGCCGCGCCCGAGGCCGACTGGGTGCGCCTGACGCAGAGCCAGTTCGAGCCCGTGCCCATCACGCCCACGTTCTGGATCGTGCCCACCTGGCATGAAGTGCCGGCCGTGGCGCGGCAGGTGATCCGGCTCGACCCCGGCCTGGCCTTCGGCACCGGCACGCACCCCACCACGCGCATGTGCCTGCGCTGGCTGGCCACGCAGCACCAGCTCGCACAGCCCGCAGACCTGAACCGCGTGCTCGACTACGGCTGCGGCTCCGGCATCCTGGCCATCGGCGCGGCGCTGATGGGCGCGCAGCACATCGACGCCGTCGACATCGACCCCGCCGCCGTGCGCAGCACCGGCGACAACGCCAGCGCCAACGGCGTGACGCTCAACCCCGGCCTGCCTGAACTGGCGGAGGGCGACTACGGCCTCGTGCTGGCCAACATCCTGGCCACGCCGCTGAAGCTGCTGGCCCCGCTGCTGGCCGGCCATGTGGCACCGGGCGGCTGGCTGGTGCTGGCCGGCCTGCTGGAGCGGCAAGAGGCCGACATCGCGGCCGCCTACGCCGCCTGCACGCCTGCCATCACGCTGACCGTGGCCGACCGCGAGGACGGCTGGATCCTGATGACCGGCCGGCGCCGATGAGCAGCCTGGCCACCCGCTGCAGCGCCTGCGGCACGGTGTTCCGCGTCGTGCCCGACCAGTTGCGCGTGTCCGAAGGCTGGGTGCGCTGCGGCCGCTGCTCACAGGTGTTCAGCGCGCTCGAAAGCCTGGTCGACCTCGAGACCGGCCTGCCGCGGCGCGAAGGCGGTTTTGGCACGGCCTCGGGTTTCGAGGACAGCACCGGCATGCCGCTCGATGTGGCGCAGCCGGCGGCCCGCCCGGGCGCACCGGCGTTGCCGTCGCGGCCAAACGCCGCCGAACAGCTGGCCCGCGACTTTGCGTCCACCTCGGCGCCGGAAACCCGGCCGCCGCACATCTCGGAGCTGCTGTCGGCGTCGCGCTCTTCCATGCTCGGCGCCGACTCGGGCGACGGCGCCCTGAGCGCACTGCGCGCCGACCCCGCTCAGAAACCGTCGTTCGTGCGCCGGGCCGACCGCGCCGCGCGCTGGCGCCGGCCTGGCGTGCGCGCCGCACTCGCCAGCGTCGCTTTGCTGGCCTCGGCCGGTCTGGCGGGCCAGCTGGCCTACACCTGGCGCGACCGCCTCGCCGCCCGGGCGCCGGCGCTGGCACCGCTGCTGGCCCAGGGTTGCGAATGGCTCGGCTGCGAACTCGGCCCGGCGCGCCAGATCGATGCGCTGTCGGTCGAGAGCTCGGGCCTCTTGCGCGTGGAGCGCAGCAACCTCTACAAGCTCCAGGTGTCGCTGCGCAACCGCGCGCCGCACCCCGTGGCCGCACCGGCGCTCGACCTCACACTGACCGATTCGCGTGGTGAATTGATCGCACGCCGCGTCCTGCGCTTGCCCGAACTGGGCGAAACCGCGGCGACAATCCCGCCCGGCCGCGATCTGGCGCTGCAGACCACGCTGCAGTCGGCGGCCATCGACGGCGCGCCGCGGGTGATCGCCGGCTACACCGTCGAGCTGTTCTATCCCTGAAGCCTTTTCTCCCTCAAGTCCCTAGGCGCCGCCGTCGCGGCACCCCACCCGGAGCACCCATGCCCGCGCTCATCTGCGGTTCACTTGCCTTCGACACCATCACCACGTTCCCGGGGCGCTTTGCCGAGCAGATCCTGCCCGAGCAGGTGCACATCCTGAACGTGAGCTTCCTCGTGCCCACGCTGCGTCGCGAGTGGGGCGGCTGCGCCGGCAACATCGCCTACAACCTGCAGGCCATCGGCGGCCAGCCGGTCATCCTGGCCGCGGTGGGCGTGGACGGCTCCGAGTACGTCGGCCGCGTCGCCGGCTGGGGCGCCGACACGCGCCTGATCCACCGCGACACCGTGCTGCACACCGCGCAGTGCCACATCACGACCGACCGCGACAACAACCAGATCACCGCCTTCCACCCGGGCGCCATGAGCCATGCGCACCAGATGAAGGTGCCGGGCCGCGGCGAGCGCGACGATCTCGCCATCGGCATCATCGCCCCCGACGGCCGCGACGCGATGTGGCAGCACGCGCACCAGATGCACGAGGCCGGCATCCCGTTCATCTTCGATCCCGGCCAGCAGCTGCCGCAGTTCAACGGCGAAGAGCACCGCGAGATCATCGGCCTGGCGCGCTGGGTGGCCGTCAACGACTACGAGGCGCGCATGCTCGAAGAGCGCACCGGCTGGTCACCGCAGGCCATCTCGCAGCTGCCGAACATCGAAGGCATGGTGGTGACGCTGGCCGAGCACGGCTGCGAGCTGTGGATCCGCGGCGAGCGCACCGCGGTGCCGGGCGTGAAGGCCGAGCGCGTGCTCGACCCCACCGGCTGCGGCGACGCCTTCCGCGCCGCGCTGCTGTACGGCCTGGAACGCGGCTGGAAGCTCGAGCGCTGCGCGGCGCTGGGCAACCGGCTGGGCTCACTGAAGATCGCGGAACGCGGGCCGCAGAACCACGCCATCGACCCGGCGATCCTGGGCGAGGTTTAACGAGCCCCCAAGCTCGCTTTCGCTCGCTACCCCCCGAGGGGGCCGCCCGCCAGCGGCCCGGCGTAGCCGGTTCCGCGGCGGTGGCTTGGTCGCCGGAGCTTGGCGGCGTCAGCGCTTGCGGGCGACCCAGAACGTCGCGCCCTCGGGCCCGTAGGCCTCGGCGTGTGGCGCCTCGAACGGCAGCTCGAAACGATCGCCCGCGCTCAGCGTGCGCGTGGCACCGTCTCGGGTGAAGGCCACCTCGCCGCGCTTCACCTCCACCCGCAGCGCAAACGGGTGCGTGTGGGTGTCGAGCACCTGGCCCGGCGCCCACTCGCGCACCAGCACTTCGTCAAAGCCGTCGGCGCGGGCCTGTGCCTCAAAGGCCGCGAAGGCCTCGTCGCCCGAGGCGCCAGCGGGCGTGCTCACTGCACCACCTGCGCCAGCTTGCCGGCGGCGTAGTCGGCCGCGACCTGCACCAGCGTGCGCGGCTGGATCTTGGCGCCCTGGCCCTCGCAGCCGAACTCCTGGTAGCGCTGCTTGCACACCTTGTAGGCGGCCTCGCGCGCGGGCTTGAGCCATTCGCGCGCGTCGAACTTGTCGGGGTTCTCGGCCAGGAACTTGCGCACCGCGCCCGTCATCGCCAGGCGGATATCGGTGTCGATGTTGATCTTGCGCACGCCGTGCTTGATGGCCTCCTGGATCTCTTCCACCGGCACGCCAAACGTCTCTTTCATCTTGCCGCCGTACTGGTTGATGATGGCCAGCAGCTCCGGCGGCACGCTGGAGGAGCCGTGCATCACCAGGTGCGTGTTCGGGATGCGCTTGTGGATCTCTTTCACGCGGCCGATGGCGAGGATGTCGCCCGTGGGCTTGCGGCTGAACTTGTAGGCGCCGTGGCTGGTGCCAATGGCGATGGCCAGCGCGTCGAGCTGCGTCTCGCGCACGAAGACGGCAGCCTCTTCGGGGTCGGTCAGCATCTGGCTGTGGTCGAGCTTGCCAGCGGCGCCGACGCCGTCTTCCTCGCCCGCGTCACCGGTTTCCAGGTTGCCCAAGCAGCCGAGCTCGCCCTCGACCGTGACGCCCACCGCATGCGCCATGTCGACCACCTTGCGCGTGACCTGCACGTTGTAGTCAAAGCTGGCCGGTGTCTTGCCGTCGTCCATCAGCGAGCCGTCCATCATCACCGAGCCGAAGCCCAGGTCGATGGCGCCCTGGCAGATCTTCGGGCTCGTGCCGTGGTCCTGGTGCATGACCAGCGGGATGTGCGGATAGGCCTCGGTGGCAGCCTGGATCAGGTGCTTGATGAAGGGCTCGCCGGCGTACTTGCGGGCACCGGCGCTGGCCTGCAGGATGACCGGCGCTCCCACCTCGTTGGCGGCCTGCATCACGGCCTGCACCTGCTCGAGGTTGTTCACGTTGTAGGCCGGGATGCCATAGCCGTGCTCGGCGGCATGGTCGAGCAGCTGGCGCATGGAAACGAGGGGCATGGCGGGACTCCGATGGGTTTGCAAGTGTGATTGCGGATGTGCGTGCGGCGCGCAGCCGGCCCGGCCGTAACCACGCGGTAACTGGGCTGGAATTCTAGGTGCCACCCCTGACAGGGAATTGGCGGGCTTCTATGCCGCTATTCGCGCTCAAGCCTCGGCGCCGGTCGATCGACACTGCGGGCCCGACCACCCCGAACGGCTGCTCACCCCATGGCCCGCATCGATCCGATCTCCGTCACGCGCTGGATCACTGCTGCGGCCGTGCAGCATGGCGACACGCTGCCCGCGCACCTGATGCAGCGCCTGCAGATCAGCCGCCGCCAGGCCGGCCTGCTGCTCAGGCGCCTGGTGGCGCTGCAGTGGTTGCAGGCCGGCGGCACGCCGCGTAAGCCCCGCTATACGCCGGGGCCGCTGCGCCAAGTGGTGAAGCGCTACGCCCTCGCCGGGCTGCAGGAAGACGCGCCCTGGCGCCAGGACTTCGCGCCCTGCTTCGCACTGCCGCCAGCGCTGCAGGCGATGGCGCAGCACGCCTTCACCGAGCTCGTGAACAACGCCATCGACCACAGCGGCGGCAGCAGCGTCACTGTCTCGATGCGGCAGACGCCGCTGCAGCTGCAGCTGCTCGTCAGCGACGACGGCGTGGGCCTGTTCCGCCGCGTGGCCGAGCACTTCGACGTGGCCGAGCCCGCGCTGGCGATGCTCGAGCTGGCCAAGGGCAAGCTCACCAGCGACCCCGATCGCCACTGCGGCCACGGCCTCTTCTTCACGGCGCAGCTGGCGGATGTGTTCGACCTGCACGCCAACGCTGCGGCTTTCCAGCGGCGCGGCTGGGACGGCGGGCGCTGGCACCCGCAGCGCGCGGCCACGCCCACGGGCACGAGCATCTACCTGGCGATGTCACTCGACACCCCGCGCACGCTGGAGCAGGTGCTGCAGGCGCACAGCGCCAGCGGCCAGGGCTACGGCTTCGAGCGCACGCGCGTGCCACTGGCACTGCTGGGGCAGCCGGGGCCACAGGGCGGCGTCACCCGGCAGCTGGCCTCGCGCGCCGAGGCGCGGCGGGCGCTGGCGCGACTGGAGCGCTTTGCCATTGCGGAGATCGACTTCACCGGGGTCGAGCAGCTCGGGCATGGGTTCGCCGACGAGATGTTCCGCGTTCAGCCGAAGCTGCATCCCAGGCTGCAGTTGCAGCCGGTGGGGATGAGCGGTGCGGTGGCGGCCATGGTGGAGGCTGTGCGGGCGGCGGCATGACACACCCGAGCGCGGCAGCCCGCAACTCCACTTGCGGCCTCGACATCACCTTGGTCGTTGGGCCCGGGCCCCAAACTTGACGCGGCTGGATGGCGCTGACTGTTCTGCCGCAAGCTGGTAGAGCTGATAGGGACCGGATCGCGGTGGAAGCGCCGAGGGGCAACGGAAGCTGCTTCGCATTGCGGCTGTCGCTGGCATCGTCCCAGTCGCTGGAACGTTTTCGGACGCAGCACCCGCGGCGCAGCCGGACGCTTCGCGCTCGAACCGAAAGACCCTGTCCTTGGCAGGCCCTATCGGGTGCCGTTGACGGCGGTTGGGCTCGCCCGCATCCTGCGCATGCAAGAGAAGCACCACTGTCGGCCGCATGAGCCGGCACGATCCGGCCCGTACGGATCGCATCAGGTTCGCTCCCTTCATCACCGTGTCTGGGCCGCGGGGCACCTCTAACCGTGGCGTTCCGAAGGTTTCAGAGGGTGGTTATGGGTGTTGAACAACAGCATGGGTCGGCTGCATGGCGCTCTGTCCTTTGCGGGGTGCTGCTCTTGGGGGCGACTGCGGCGTTGGCCGCCAAAGTGGCCCAACCGACGCCCACCCCGGAAGCGGCCGTGAAACTGCCGGTGGTTCGCGCAGCCAGCAGCTCGCAGGCGTCAGGCGCAACGCCTCTGGGCTACCTCGAAGGCCGCATGCCGATGGCAGCGGACGCCGTCACCACGCTCGGCTCCGACCTGTTCGGCGACCGGGTGAACCTGTTCAACGGCTCGCTGGAGTTCGAGCAGACCGACCTGCAACTGCCCGGCAATTCGGCGCTGCCCGTGGCCATCGGGCGGCGCTACTCTCCCGGCCGCGACCTGCGCGTTCGAAGGCAGTTCGGTCATTGGGACCTGCTGCTGCCGAGGATGGGTGGCACCTTTTCGGCCAGCGGCTGGCGCACCAATGGCGGCGGGCACGACCGCTGCACGCGCTACTCGCTGCCGCCGCTGGAAGCCGCCGTAGCCGGGATCAGCCTCAACCCCGAAGAGTGGGTGAACCCGATCCAGATCAGGCGTGTAATTCCGTTGTTGCCGAGAGAGTTTCACCACGGCGTACAACTCGACGTGCCGGGTACCGGCGTCCAGCCCGTACTCGTGCGCCACCCCACGCATGTCGACGCACCGCTGGACACGTCGGGCCGGCCCCAGACCAGCGCCTTCCCTCTGGTCACCCGGGGCCTGTGGCAGATCGGTTGCCTGCCCACACTGAAGAACCACCCGGGCGAAGGCTTCGTAGCGATCTCGCCAGAGGGTGTGCGGTACCAGTTCGACTGGATGACTGTGCATGCACTGCCCCAGCTGCTGAAGGACGGCGCCGTGTTCTCGCTCCTCGAGTACCACCTCGTGCCGACCGAGGTGACGGATCGCTTCGGCAACTGGGTTCGCTACACCTTCGACCCCGCCTCGCCCTGGTTGCTCACGCGCATCGAGTCCAACGACGGCCGTGTCATCACGATCACCAACGCTCAGGGCGTGGCCGTGCAGGCCACGGATGGCAGCCGGGTCATCAGCTACCAGTACGACAGCACCGGCGAACTCAAGCAGATTGTCCAGGCCGACGGCAGCCGCTGGGTCTTCGACCTGAGCGGCTTGACCACGACCAACATGACCGACATGGGCCTGGGCGCCAACTGCGACCGGCCCGGCACCGCGCCGCCCGACGACCTCGTGGGTTCCATGACGCACCCCTCTGGGGCCGTCGGGCGCTTCAAGATGCAGTACGTCTACCAGGGCCGCACCTTCGTTGACCGGCAATGCAAGTTTCGCGTCGGCTCGACCAGCACCGCCCTGGGCGCCACCATCGGTGCGCGCTGGCCCAGGCTGTACATCACGCAATCGCTGCTGGAAAAGACGATCACCGGCCCCGGTCTGCCTGCTCTCACGTGGCAGTACCAAGGGGGTGTTTCCGGGTTTGGCTGGAACCCGTGCACGGGTTGCCCCGAGCGGAAAACAGTCACCGTGATCGAGCCCGGCGGCAACCGCAAGGCCTACGAGTACGGCATCCGCTGGCGCGTGAACGAGGGGCAGCTGCTGCGCAGCTACGAAGGCTGGACGGGCACGGGTTGGCTGCGTACGACGGATCACCGATACCGCACCGCAACCGGCCAGAGCTTCCAGGAGGAGTTCGGCCAGAGCCTGCTGCCGCAGGATTCGGACTGGCTGGCATCCCGCAACCGCCCCCTCGACCAACGGGTCACCGTGCAGCAGGGCACGACTTTCCGATGGGAAGTGCACCCGAACCCGGCGCTCGCCTTCGACGCGCTGGCCCGGCCGCTGCGCGTGCTGAGATACGCCAATCCGGCCTCGGTCAAGGACGAGACAACCACCTACCATGATGACCGGGTCCGCTGGGTCATGGGCCAGGTGGCTGCGGTGTTCGACCACACGGCGGCCCGCACGGTGCAAAGGACGGACTTCGACGCCCGCGCGCTGCCGGCCGCGCGCTACGCCTTCGATCTGAGGACCGAGCGCTACCAGTACTACGACGACGGCAACCTCTACGCGGTGTTCAACGCCGGCGACCGAGCCACGTGGCTGGGCGACTGGGTCCGAGGCCAGCCCGGATACGCCACCCATGCCGACAACGCGCACGAGCGGCAGAGCATCGGCAACCTGGGTCGCCCGCTCTGGCGCACCAACGCGGCAGGCACGACCCACCACTACGGCTACGACGCCATGGGCCGCCTCAACCGGATCGACTACCCGGGCGGCGATCCGGTGGCCTACCACCCCACCACGGTGAGCTTCGAGCAGATGGGGAGCGCGCAATACGGACTCGCCCCTGGCCACTGGCGGCAACTCATCGCCACCGACAAGAAGCGGGTTCACCGGCACTTCGACGGACTCTGGCGTGAACGCCTGCGCATCACTTTCGACAGTGACCGCCCGGCCGCGACCACCAGCTTCGTCGAGACCCGCTACGACCACGAGGGCCGGGTCGCCTTTGTCAGCTACCCGCAGCGCAGCTTCGACCTGGTGGACCAGGTGCGGCCGGGCGAGCGAACCGAGTACGACCCGCTAGGCCGCGTGAAGCTGGAGGTGCAAGACAGCGAGCTCGGACCGCTGAGCACCGTGACGGAGTACCTGCCGCTTGTCTTCCAGAAGCGTGTGACCAACCCGCGGGGGTTCTCCACCTTCTTTGGCTACCAGGTCTTCGACGAGCCCAGCGAGAACAGCCTCGTCGACCTGTGGGCGCCCGAGGGTGTGCACGTCCACATCCGGCGCGATGGCTTCGGCAAGGCGCTGAGCATCACTCGCGGCGGGCCAGGCCCGGCAGGCACCGTGAGCGCCACCCGCTGGTATGTGTACGACTGGCACCAGCGCCTGTGCAAGACCATCGAGCCCGAGACCGGGGCGACCGTGCAGGACTACGACGCGTCCAGCAACGTCGCATGGCGTGCCAGCGGGCTGGGCTTGCCCGACAGCCAGCAGTGCAACCGGGACGCCGTGCCGCCGGAACGCAAGATCGCCTTTGGATATGACTTGCGCGAACGCCTCACGAGCACCACCTTCGGCGACGGCAGCCAGCACATCAGCCGCAGCTACACCCCCGACAGCCTGCTGAGCCAGACGGTGACCTCCGGCGCCGGGCGCACCACCATCACCTGGAACTACCGGTACTACAACCGACGGCACCTGCGGTCCGAGGAGTACAACTGGGGCGACCCCCAATACAGTTGGTGGTTCAGCAGGGACACCAACGCCTACGGCGACTTGGCCGCCCTGCACGACCGCTGGGGCCGGATCGGCTACGCCCCGAACGCGCTGGGCCAGCCGACGGAGGTGTCTGGCTACGCCAGCGGCATCACCTACCACCCCAACGGCGCCGTGGCCGGCTACACCCTCGCCAACGGCCAGAACCACAGCACCACGCAAAACACTCGCGGGCTGCCCGAGCTGTGGCAACACGGCAGCGTCAGCCGCGACCGCTACCGCTACGACGCCCACGGCAACGTCACGGCCATCAACGACGAGGTCCAGGGACTGCACCGGAGCATGCCGGGGTATGACGGGTTGGACCGGCTGCGCGAAGCCCACGGCTCCTGGGGCAGCAGCCGCTTCGACTACGACGCGCTGGACAACCTGGTCTTCAGCCAGGTGGGCGCCCGCAGCCTGACACACCGCTACGGTGCCTCCAACCGCCTGGAGCGGCTTGAAGGCAGCCTGAACCTAGGCCTGGCGTACGACGCCAACGGCAACGTCATCGACAGGGGCGGACTGAGGAGCAGCTTCGACATCGGCAACCGCCTGCTGGCAGCGCACGGCCGGGCCACCTACGCCTATGACGGCCATGGCCGCCGCAACCTGATCTGGTACGCCGACGGCAGCTATGCGCACCAAGCCTACACCCAGGACGGCAAGCTGCGTTTCGGCTGGCGCTTGGGCCAAGGCAGCACGCGGTACGTGTACCTCGGCGACAAGCTGATCGCCGAGGTCCGCGATGGCGGCGTCACCACCTACCCCCACACCGACGCGCTCGGCAGCCCAGTGGCGCGCACCAACGCCAGTGGCGCCGTCATCAGCCGCACCCGCTACGAACCCTATGGTGCGACGGTGGCTGGCAGCGACAGCCCGGGGTGGATTGGGTTTACGGGGCATGTGGGTGACGCGGACACGGGGCTCGTGTATATGCAGCAGCGGTACTACGATCCGATTGCTGGACGGTTCTTGAGCGTTGATCCGGTGACGACCGATGCAAGCGATGGGGATCACTTCAATCGGTATGTCTATGGAAACAACAACCCTTATAAGTACTTTGATCCCGATGGCCGTGTTCCTGTACCCCTACTTGTGGCAGCGGGCGTGGTTGTTGCAAGGGCGGTCGGGACTGTTGCTGGAAGAGCCGTCGGCTTTGTAAAAGCGGCGATCAGTAACCCAAACAACACAGGAACGATCTACCGGGTGCCTGGTTCTGGCACTCCCTCAGGAAGGCCCTATATCGGCCGACACAACAAGCCGGAGCCGCAGAAAACTCGAAGTAGTAGCGATGGCAGGGATCGCAGTCAGGCAGAGGTAGTTGACCGCTACGATCCCGCTAAGCCTGAAGTTGGGAGGGTGAAGGAGCAACGGGCAATTGACGGAGAAGGCGGTCTGCCAAAACTTGACAACAAGCGTAACGAGATTGCGAAACCTCCAGAGCCTGCTAAGCCAGAACCTCCAAAAATTGAACCTCCAAAGCGCACCAAGTGACGCGAGCATCGCCGCAATCAGGAGTCTGTATGTCGACGCGATCATTCTGGGCTTGGTTCGCCAGTGTCGCAAAGGCAATTGAAGTCGATCCTGAGAGTGCGGAACTCATCGGGCAACTTGACAGACGTGTCCAAGAGACATGGCCTTCACTTAGCTGGGAAATTGGTCCCGATGCTTCTGGCGATTCGTACCTTGCATTATCTCCGGGGCTAAACAAGAGGTTTGCGTCTGATGCTCGGGAGGCGGTGACTGCTGCCCCCTCGGTGGCAGGCTGGCGCTTTTACTCAACACGCCCGAAAAAGCAGTGGTTTGGCCGCTTTCAGCTTGAAACCCCACAGGGAGCCATAACGATAAATACCGAATCGTGGCGGTATGTCTTGCTTCGTCACCCCGGGGGTGAGTTTGAGATCGTCCTTCTTTCCGATGTTGCGAGCCAGCTTAGCCCGGAGAATCGTTGGCATGCCGCAGCTATTGCCCTTGAGGGGATCCTAGGAGAGACGGTAATTTTGGAGCATGTTGCTAGCTTCGCTTTGGAGTTCGACCTCGAGCCGCGCCTTATGGAGAAGGCGAAGCCGATTCAAGATTTACCCAATGCGTTCACTTAGTCGCTTAGGCGGCCCTGCAATGGGTCTCAGGGTCAAGTCTCAATACTGTTCCATTAGTCTACGAACTCGTTCTTTGCAAACTTCGGGGTCAGGTCTCTCCTTTAACCTCCCTCCCCCATGTCCCGCCCCCTCCGCATTGAGTTCCCCGGCGCCGTCTTTCACGTCACCTCGCGCGGTGATCGCCGCGAGCCCATCTACCGTGACGACGCCGATAGAGTGATCCAGCTCGCGGTCCTGGACGAAGCCACTTCGCGCTTCGATGCGGCGGTGCTCGCGTACTGCCTGATGGGCTGGGTATCAGCGTTCGTCGAACACCTGGGTATCAGCGTTCGCCGAACAGTGAAGGTAACTTGGATTGAATGCGCGGGGAAAATGGAAGGAGCCTTCAGGCGACTGGAGTTTTCCCCGCGCGCGGCGAAGTCGCTGTGCTGGCGCATCGTGGACTGGGGCCGCGTATCGGTACCCTGAGGGCTTTTTCAAAGGGGCTCGCTTGAAAAAGGTTCGTCTGCCGCGAAGCGGCGCAGACAGATGGTTCAAGCGGTGCGCGATGGAAGCAGCATGCGCGATGTGGCTCGTGCCTTCGGTGTCAGCGTGTCGACCGTGTCGTTGTGGTGCGGCAGAGCACAGGGGCAGCGACTCGACCGCGCTGACTTCGAGGGCGACAAGCCAGGATTGGCGACGAATCGGCTGATCGCCAGCGCCGAGTTGCGCATCCTGGATATGCGTACGCTGCTCAAAGCCAGCGTGCTTGGGGAGTACGGGGCTGCAGCGATTCACCGCGCGCTGTCGGAGTCCTCGCCGAAGGGCTTGGTGCCCAGCAAGCCGACGATCCATCGGGTGCTGGTGCGCAACGGCGCCGTTGATGCGGCACGCCGTCAGCGGCGCCCGCCGCCGCCCAAAGGTTGGTACCTGCCGGAGGTTGCGCAGGGCCGAGCTGAGCTCGACACCTTCGACTTCATCGAAGACCTGAAGATCGCTGGTGGCCCGATAGTCGATGTGTTGACCGCCACCAGCCTGCATGGCGGCTTGGCCGATGCGTGGCCAATGTTGGAGCGCACCGCTCAGAACACGCTGCTTGCCGTGCTGCAGCGCTGGCGCCAGGACGGTCTGCCCGGCTACGCCCAGTTCGACAACGCCACCATCTTCCAAGGCTCCCATCGAGCCTCTGACAGCGTCGGGCGAGTCATCCGGCTGTGCCTGGCCCTGGGCATCACGCCGGTCTTCGCTCCGCCGCGAGAGCCGGGCTTCCAGAACGCCATCGAGGGCTTCAACGCTCTGTGGCAAGCCAAAGCCTGGCGCCGCAACCACGTCGTCGATATCGAGCACCTCCAGCAGGTCTCCAAGGCATACATCACCGCCTACAGAAACAAGCTGGCCTGCCGCATCGAAGCCGCACCCTCCAGAGCGTGCTTCCCGAAGAAGTTCAAGCTCGACCTCCAAGCTCCGCTTCAGGGCAAGGCCATCTACATCCGGCGAACGACAGATGCAGGCCAAGTCACGTTGTTGGGACGCACCTTCGCCGTGGACTCCAAATGGGCCAGAAGGCTCGTTCGGTGCGAAGTGGACTTCAGCAGTCATTGCATCAACTTCTATGCGCTCAGACGACGCGATCCTGTCAACCACCCGTTGCTCAAAACAATCGAGTACCACCGTGCGCACAGCAAGTTCCGCGGCGACCCGCAAGTGTTCGACGAACGCTGATACTCGGACACCATGACGTCAAAAAAGTGTTCGACGAACGCTGATACCTGCCCCCTGATGGGTAACCACTATCACTTGGTGCTCTGCACCCGCTCGGGCGCACTGTCGCGCCTGATGCGACACCTCAACGGTGTCTACACGCAGGCCTTCAACCGGCGGCATGGCTTGGTCGGGCACTTGTTCCAGGGCCGGTTCAAGGCCGTCCTCGTCGACTCCGACCGCTACCTCGCAACACTCAGCCGCTACGTCGAGCGCAATCCAGTGGCGGCAGGCCTCGTCGAGCGGCCTGAGTGCTGGCCGTGGTCGAGCTGTCGTGCCCACCTCGGCCTGGAGACCGCGCCGCCGTGGCTTTCGATAGACGAGCTTCACGGCTTCATGCTCGGCCGCGATGTGGCGACACCCCGCGACCGGGCGACGGCGATCCGGCGCTACGCGGCACTCGTGAGCGCGCAACAGAAGGACGATGCGGACTTCTGGGCGGGCCACCTGAGCGGACAAATCTTCCTCGGCAACGAGGCCTTCGCCGAGCGCGCACGTCAGCGCGCTGCGCCGGAGCGTCTGGCGTCGCCCCAAGTGCCAGCCCGGCAGCGCAAGGCCCGGCCAGCAGGTCCCCTCACATGGCCGGCATGGCTGGCCTTGAATGGCGGGAACCGTGATCGCGCTCTGCACGAGGCCTACAGCGCCGGCTGGAAGACCATGCCGGGGCTTGCCGATGTGTGCGGGCTGTCAGTAGCCCATGTAGGCCGGGTGATCAGGCGGGAGGAGAAGCGCGTTCGTCCGGGGCGAGACCCCGTTCGCGCTGAGGCGAGGGCCCGTTCGCGCTGAGGCGAGGGCCCGTTCGCGCTGAGGCGAAGGCCCGTTCGCGCTGAGCTTGTCGAAGCGCCTTGTGCGCTCGACACAGGGCTTCGACAGGCTCAGCACGAACGGTGATCTGCCCGCGTGGGGCTTCGACAAGCTCAGCCCGAACGGCGTACCGCCGTTCAGCGCACCTGGCACACCTTCAGCATGTTCGTGCCACCCGGGTAGCCCATCGGCTCCCCGCAGGTGATGGCATAAGTATCCCCCGGCTTCAGCACCCCGCGCTCCACCAGCAGCCTCTCGGCCTGCGCCAGCGCGGCGTCGCGGTCGCTCATCTTGGGCATCAGCATCGGCCGCACGTTGCGGTACAGCGCCATGCGGCGCTGGCTCGCGGGTTGTGAGGTCAGGCCGAAGATCGGCACCTTCACGTTGTGCCGGCTCATCCACAGCGCCGTGCTGCCGCTTTCGGTGAGCGCGATGATGGCCTTGCAGCCCAGGTGGTGGGCGGTGAACAGCGCTCCCATCGCGATGCTCTGGTCGATGCGGCCGAACTTCTTGTTGGTGAAGTCGGTTTCGATGGAGATGTCTTCCGCGCGCTCGGCCTCGAGCGCGATCTGGTGCATCTGCTCCACCGTCTCGACCGGGTACTTGCCGGCCGCCGTCTCGGCGCTCAGCATCACCGCGTCGGTGCCGTCGAGCACCGCGTTGGCCACGTCCGACACCTCCGCGCGCGTGGGCACCGGCGCCAGGATCATGCTCTCCATCATCTGCGTCGCGGTGATGGCCACCTTGTCCATCTCGCGGGCCATGCGGATCATGCGCTTCTGCAAGGCCGGCACGGCCGCGTTGCCCACCTCCACGGCGAGATCACCGCGCGCCACCATGATGCCGTCGCTGGCGCGCAGGATGGCTTCCAGCTGCGGGATCGCCTCGCTGCGCTCGATCTTGGCGATCATGGCCGGCTTGTGCCGCGTGGCCTCGCCGGCCACGTAGGCCAGCTGGCGCGCCATCTCCATGTCGGTGGCGTTTTTCGGGAAGCTCACCGCCAGGTACTCGCACTGGAAGGCCATCGCGGTCTTGATGTCCTCCATGTCCTTGGCCGTGAGCGCGGGCGCGGTCAGGCCGCCGCCGGCCTTGTTGATGCCCTTGTTGTTGCTGAGCTCGCCGCCCAGCACCACGCGCGTGTGCACCTGCTCGCCAAGCACGGCCTCCACCGTCAGCTTGATGAGGCCGTCGTTCAGCAGCAGCGTGTCGCCGGGGCGCACGTCGCGCGGCAGCTCCTTGTAGTCCAGGCCCACCGTGGTGATGTCGCCCGGCTCGCTGCGCTGCGCGTCCAGCACGAAGGCCGCGCCGGCCACCAGCATCACCTTGCCTTCGGCGAACTTGCCGACGCGAATCTTGGGGCCCTGCAGGTCGGCCATCAGCGCCACCGTCTTGCCGACCTTGTCGGCCACCGAACGCACCAGCGCCGCGCGGTCGATGTGGTCCTGCGCCTTGCCGTGGCTGAAGTTCAGCCGCACGACGTCGACGCCGGCGATCAACAGCTTCTCAAGCACGGCGGGATCGCTCGACGCCGGCCCGAGGGTGGCGACGATCTTGGTGGCGCGGGTCATGGGTCGGCTCTTCGGAAGGCGGCCTTGCGGCAGGGCGAGCGCATTATGGGCGGCGCCCCGCCCCCAAGAGTTTCAGCGCGGTTTCGTGCTGCGCGCGCCGCCGCGGCGCGGCGCCAAGCTTCAGCCCGCCGCGCGCCGCGCCAGGATCTCGAACGCCGGCAGTGTCTTGCCCTCCAGCACCTCGAGGAAGGCGCCGCCGCCGGTGCTGATGTAGCTCACCTGGCGCTCGATGCCGTACTGGGCGATGGCCGCCAGCGTGTCGCCACCGCCCGCGATGCTGAAGGCGCTGCTGGCCGCGATGGCGCGCGCAATGGCCTCGGTGCCGTGGCTGAAGGCCGGGAACTCGAACACGCCCACTGGGCCGTTCCACACCACCGTGCCGGCCTGCGCGATCTGCGCCGCCAGCAGCGCGGCCGTGTCGGGGCCGATGTCGAGGATCATGTCGTCGGGGCCCACGTCGGTGGCCTTCTTCACCGTGGCCACGGCGTCGGCCTTGAACTCGGTGGCCACGACCACGTCGGTCGGAATGGGCACCGCCGCGCCACGCGCCTTCATGGCCGCGATCACGGCGCGGGCCTCGTCCACCAGGTCGGGCTCGGCCAGGCTCTTGCCGATGGGCAACCCGGCGGCCAGCATGAAGGTGTTGGCGATGCCGCCACCGACGATGAGGCCGTCGACCTTGTCGGCCAGGCTCTTCAGGATGGTGAGCTTGGTGCTCACCTTGCTGCCGGCCACGATGGCCAGCAGCGGCCGCTTCGGTGCTGCCAGCGCGCGCGTGACGGCGTCGATCTCCGCCGCCAGCAGCGGCCCGGCGCAGGCCACCTTGGCGTACTGCGCGATGCCGTAGGTGCTGGCCTCGGCGCGGTGCGCGGTGCCGAAGGCGTCGTGCACGAAGATGTCGCACAGGGCGGCCATCTTGCGCGCCAGCGTCTCGTCGTTCTTCTTCTCGCCCTTGTTCAGGCGGCAGTTCTCGAGCAGCACCACTTCGCCGGGTTGCACGTCAACGCCGTCGACCCAGTTGCTCACCAGCGGCACCTCGTGGTTCAGCAGTTCGGCCAGGCGCGCGGCCACCGGGGCCAGGCTGTCTTCGGGCTTGAAGGCGCCTTCGGTCGGGCGGCCTAGGTGGCTGGTCACCATCACGGCGGCGCCGGCGTCCAGCGCCATGCGGATGGCCGGCACGCTGGCGCGGATGCGGGTGTCTTCGGTGATGCGGCCGCCACCCTCTGGAGAATGGTCTTGCGGCACGTTCAGGTCGGCGCGGATGAACACCCGCTTGCCCTTCACCCGGCCAGCGGCCACCAAGTCGGCAAGGCGAATGACTTTCATGGATGGTTCTCCAGCGGTGAGCGCAGCAGTGGGCGAAACCGCGGATTCTAGGCAGCGCCCCTGTCAGATCTCGCTCAGGCCCAGCCCAGCCCCAGCCGCAGCGGCAGGTACACCGCCATGCCGACGAGTATGGTGCCCAGGATGTCGCGGCGCCAGAAGTACCAGGCCGCGCCGGCGGCAGCGCCGAACAAGCGCGCATCGGCCCAGGTGCTGACGAAGCGGCCCTGCGTGCTGATGATCTCGGGCACCACCACCGCCGCCAGCGCGGCCAGCGGGGCATAGCGCAGGCCTTCGCGCAGCCAGGCAGGCAGCGGCCACTCGCGCTCGGGGATCAGGAAGAAGCCGCGCGTGAACAAGGTGATGGCCGCCAGGCCGACGATGGCCAGCGCCAGCAGCCACGGGTCCCAGTTGTTCATGACCGCTCCTCCGGGCCGCCCGGGGCCGGCGGCGGCGGCGCCACGGGCTTTGCGATGGCGGGCTTCTTCGGAGCGGCATGGTCCATCAGCACAGCGATGGCCACCGCGGCCGCAATCGCCACCAAGATGTTCATCTTCAGCGGCAGTGCGTACGCCGCCACGGCGGCGCAACCGGCCACCACACCGGCGAAGGCCGTCGTACGGTCGGACACCAGGCTCAAGCCCACGCCCAGCAGCGCCAGCGTGCCGGCAAAGCCGATGCCCCAGTGCGCCGGCACCGACTCGGCAAAGAAGATACCCAGGATCGACGGCACCTGCCAGCTCAGCCAGTTGGTGGTGGCGCCACCCAGCAGGTAGGGCAGCTGCTCGGGCGCGGGCTTTGGCTCGGGGAAGCGGCGCATGAAGAGCACGTAGTTCAGGTCGGCCATGAAGTACGACAGCGCCACCCGCTTGCGCCGGCCCATGTGCACGAAGTACGGCCGCCACTGCGCCGAGAAGATCAAAAACCGCAGGTTCACGCACAGCGCCGTGGCCCACACCACCAGCACCGGCGCGCCGCTCATCAACAGCGGCAGCGTGGCCAGCTGCGCACTGCCGGCATAGACCAGCAGCGACATCAGCACCATCAGAGGCACCGGCAGGCCGCTGTTGCCCATGGCCACGCCGGTGATCAGCCCCCAGGCGCCGATGCCCAGCGAGGTAGCGAGCATGTCGCGCGCGCCACGGGCGTACTCGGGATGGCGCCAGGGCGGCACGGCGGGGGGCGGCAAGGTGGGGCCGGGCGATGTCGGGGGAACGGAGGACACCCCCGGATTGTCCCTGGGCGGGTGGGATCCGGGCGCCCGACTTCAACCAGACGCGGTGTCGCGGGTGTCGACAAGCGGGCCGGACTCGGCGTGCACACCGCCCAGGCTGTCGATGCCGATCCAGCGCACGCCCTGGGCGTTGAGCCAGGCCGGTGCGTCTGCACCCTGCAGCATGGCCACGGTCGCCATCGCGCCGGCGGCCACGCACAGCGGGGCCTGCACGCTCACCGACTGCCAGTGCCGCACCGGCCAGCCGGTGCGCGGGTCAAGGATGTGGCCGAAGCGCTGGCCGTCGATCTCGATGAAGCGCTCGTAGTCGCCGCTGGTGGCCAGGGCGCCGTCGCCGATGTCGATCGCGGCCGCCACGGCCTGCGGGTCGCGCGGGTGGCGCGGGTCACGGATCGCGATGCGCCATGGCTGGCCGGCGGGCTGCGGCCCGATCACGCGCACGTCGCCCCCGAGGTTGACCCAGCCGTGCCGCAGGCCCAGGCCCACCAGCACCGCCGCGCAGCGGTCGGCGGCGTACTCCTTGCCGATACCGCCGAAGTCGAGCTCCATGCCGGGCTCGGGCAAGGCGATGGCGCGGCCGTCCCAGTGCACACGCGACCAGCCGATGCGCGCGCACAGCGCTGCCAACCGGGCGCCCAACTGGTGGGTTTGCGGCCCCTCACCGCGCCTGAAGTCCCACGCTTGCCGCAGGATGCCGCTCGTCACATCGAAGAGCCCGCCGCTCTCGGTGTGCAGCCGGGCCGCGAAGTCCAGCAGCGCGGCGGTTTCCTCGTCGACCTCGATCACACGGCCGCTGCCGGCGGCGGCATTGATGCGGGAGACGATGCTGCCTGCACGGTAGCGTGAGTAGCGGGCCTCGATACGCCGGGCTTCATCGCGCGCGGCCCCTGCGGCGGCCTCGGCGGTGGCGGCGTCGCAGCCGGCCAGCCGCAGCACCGCCTCGCCACCCATCAGCGCAAAGTGCGTGGTCCAGCCGGGTTCTGCGCAGGCCGGGCTCGGGGTCATGGCGGGCCGCGTCAAAACCGCAGCCGCAACCCGAGCTGCCATTGCCAGGCCTGCAGCGGCAGCAGGCCCGGCGAGCCCTGGCCGCCGATGCGCCAGCCGCCCCGCTGCTCATAGTGCTCCAGCCGCAGGTCGATCCAGCGCTCGGGCGTCACCCGCCACTGGCCATTCAGCGACACGGCCAGGGCGCCGAAGCCGGCCAGGCGGGCGTCGGCCGAGACCGCCTCGCCGGGGTCGGCCAGGTCGGGCTGGGGTGGGGGCGGCAGCGCGCCGGAGCTGGCCGGCAAGGGGTCGCGGTAGAAGCTCGCGGCGCGCTGGGTGTGGAAGCGGATGCCGGGTGTCAGCGTGACGCGGTCGCCCGGCAGCGGCTGCACCCAGCGCGCCTCGATCGTGTGGGCCTGAATGCCGAAGCTGTCGCGGTAGAAGCGGTAGCTGCTGCGCCAGGTGGCTTGCGTGGCCGGCAGGTGATGGTTCCAGGTCATCAGCACCGTCTGGCGCTCGCGCTCGCGCGGCCGTTGATCGAGCCACTTGTAGGGGTCGCTGTGGTAGCCGCGGGCCGCCGCATGGGTGAGGGTAAGGCTGAAGAGGTCCCGCGCCGTCCAGACCTGGCTGATGCCGAGAAGCGCCTGCACCGTCTGCCGGCGCTCACGCAAGGCCGGCTGGCCGGTGGCGCCGATGCGGTCTTGCGTGAAGGCCAGGCCTGCGGTCAGCGTGCGATTGCGGTCGTCGCTCCACTGGCGCCACTCACCCGAGACGCTGCGCGAGAGGTAGTCGTTTTCGTCGGAGACGGTGGCGCCCGCCGACCAGCCCCGGCCCTCACCGTGGTGGTTCAGCCGCAGGTCGGCGGCGTGCCGCCGATCGGACATCACCGACGCACCCGACACCGCGCTGTGCCAGCGCGGCGTGGCCCCTGACACCGTGTCCTGCGTCAGCCCGGCATCGAGCGACCAGCGCTCGCCCAGGGGCAGCACCAGGGCCGCCGCCGGTGACTGCACGGCGACGCGCTTCAGGCCCGGCTGCCTGTCCTGGTAGCCGAGCCAGCGCAGCGACAACTCGGCGCGCTCCGGAGCCGTCTCGGCCTGCACCCCGGGCACCACGCCCGGCAGCAGCAGCGCCGCCGCCAGCACGCTGCCCGGGCGCGGCGCATTCGGGTGCTCAGTTGCAGCCACAACCGCCGCCACCGATGCTGCTGCCGCCCGTGGCGTTTTCCTTGCTCGAGTACAGATGCTGCTGCAAGCGGGCCTCGAGCGGATCCATCTGCAGGGCCATCTCCGGCCGCGCGAGATGGCCGCGCTCCCAGGCGGCCGGTGGCTTCATCGCGCAGCCGCTGGCGGCGGCGCACAGGGCGGCCCACAGCAGCCAGGCGCTCGGGCCGCGCCACCGGCGCGGCATCAGGCGGGGGTTCCGTGACGGAGCCGGGCCACGGGTGTTCAGCGGGTGGTTCATCGATTCGAGCCTTGTGAGAGTGCGGCGCGGATGCGCGCTTCCAGGCCGGCGGCCTCGCTGGCGCGAAAGCCCACATGCGAGGCGATCAGCTCGCCGCGGCGGCCGAACAGATACGAGCTGGGCATGCCACGGACGGCAAAGCGCCGCGCGCTGTCGGCCGCCGTGTCGAAGAGACAGAGAAAACGGGCCGGATGCGCGGCCAGAAAGCGCTCGGCGTCGGCGCGGCGGGCGTCCAGGTTGATGGCCACGATGCGCAGGCCGCGGGGCGCCAGCGTGTCGTGCAGGCCGTTCATCCACGGAAACGACAGCCGGCAGGGCGTGCACCACGAGGCCCAGAAGTCCACCCAGGTGGCCGCCGCCGTGGGCAGGAAGACGGGCTGCGCTCGCCCTGCGGCGTCGGGCAGTTCGAGCGCGGCCAGGCGCGCGTTGGCCGGCACGGCATCGGGCTGCGCCCGTGCGTCGGCGGCCAGGCACCCGAGCGCCGCGGCCAGCAGGGCGCGGCGGCGCGGCAGCGCGGGTGGAGGCAGCCGCTTCATAACCACGGCGAGCGCCGCCCCCGGCGGCGGCCCTCGCGCCACCGCGCCACGAGCACCCCCAGGGCCGCCAGCACGAGCAAGGGCCAGACCGGGTCAAACGCCGGCTGCCGCTGCCCGATGGTGCAGCCGCCGCCACCGAGGTTGCTGCTCAACGGCGCGGCGGCGGGTACCGCCTGGCCTTCGGCGCTGAGGGCCAGCACGCGGGGCGCCTCGCCGGTGGCGCGCACCGTGAGCCGCGCCTCGCGCAGGCCCTGGGCGCGGGGCAGCGCCTCGACCACCACCGTGCATGTCGCGCCTGCCGCCAGCTGTAGGCCCGTGACGCAGCTGCTGCGGCTGTCGACCGCGAACTCGGCCGCATGCAGGCCGTCGATGCGCAGCTCGAGCAGGGTGATGCTGTCAGGCCCGGGGTTGAGCAGCTGCACCGCATCGGCCGTTCGCGTGCGGCCCACCGGGCTCGGTCCGACCGAAAGCGCGCTGCCCGGGGCTCCCCAGCTCAGCTGCGACGCGGCGCGCACGCCCTCGCCGAGGAGCGGCAGCCGCGTCCGGTCGAGCTCGCCGTCGGTCACGATCAGCAGCTCGCCGCTGATGGCCCCCAGCGCCGCAGGCGCAAAGCGCAGCACGAGGCGGCATTGTTCCCCCACCGCCAGCGCCCGGCTGCCGCAATCGCCTTCGAGCAGGAATCCGACCGGCGTGGTCTGCGACAGCCAGTTCAGCGCCGCCGTGCCCTGGTTGGAGGCCACCACTTCACGCGGTAGCGATGGCGAGCCGATGCGTTGCAGGCCGAAGTCCAGGCCCGGCACGTCCAGCACCAGGCGGCCGGCCGGCCGGGCCTGCCCGCTGCCCGACAACGGCACCGCCACGCTGGCGCGGCCATCGGCCGAGCGCAGGTTCAAGGTGGCCGCGCGCGGCCCGGCCTGACGCGGGCGAAAGCCGATGTCGAGCACACAGCGCGCGCCTGGGACTAGCGCCGCCGAGAAGGCGCAGGTGCCGGGGGACACGTTGAACTCGTCGGCCTGAGGGCCCTCGATGCGCGGGCTGGCCCACTCCAGCGCGGCCGAGCCCACGTTCTGCACCTCCAGCCGCTGCAAGGGCGCGGCCTGCAGCAGCACGGCGGCTCCGAAGGCCACCCGATCGGCCGATAAGCCAAAGGCGCCACGCACCGCCGGGGCACCGGTGCCCGCCAGTGCGATGCGCGCCGGTGTCGCCAGGCCGTCGTGCGCCACCAGCAGCGCACCCTGCAACGCGCCCAGGCTGCGCGGCCGAAACGCGATGTCGACGCTGCACGCCGTGTTGGCCTGGACACGCTCGCCACAGCTGCCGCCCACGCGGACGAAGTCGCCCTGCACGCCGAGCACGAGCCGCTCGAGGTTTTCGCGCCCGGCCCGCACCCACACGCTGCGCACCGCGCCTTCCTCGTCGCGCGCCTGGGCCCCGAGGTCGATGGCCGCGGGCGCGTTGCCCAGGAAGGCTGCGATGTCGTCGATGTCCGAGGCGCTGAGCAGGTCACCCAGGAACAGCATGCCGCTGCGTGCGTTGGCGATGCCGTCGCGCAGCACGGGCCCGAGGTTGCGCGCGTTCAGCGATGTCGGATTGGACGGCGTCTCGGCCGCGCCGTGGCACGAGAGGCAATGCGCGTCGTACAGCACCGCACCGCGCGGCAGATCGGCTGCGGTCGCGGGGGCCGACAGCCACGCCAGCGCCGAGGCCAGCAAGCAGGCCAGGGCCTGCGGCAGGCTCGGCAGGCGGGCCCTGCGCCGCATCACGACAACGCCCCGACGGCCTGCCACAGCAGCAGGTTCATCGCGGCGTGCAGCGCCATGCAGGGCAGCAGGCGAGCGCTGCGTTCGTAAACCCAGCCGATGGCCAGCGCGGGCAGGGCCGTGGCAGCTGCCAAGATCAAGGCTGCGGCGTTCTGCGCCGACATCACCAGCGCCGCCACCGCCAGATGGGTGGCGCCAAAGGCCAGCGCGCTCAGGCCGATGGCCATGCCGGCGCGGCAGTGCTTGCGCAAGCTGCGCTGCAAGCCGGCGCGGAACAGCACTTCCTCGGTCCAGGGCGCCACCAGCAGCGGCAGCAAGACCGCGCGCCACAACTCGGCCGATAGACCCAGCCGCTCCAGCGCCGCGAAGCCCACAAGCAGCACGCCGATCCACAGCGCAGCCGCCAGACCGCTAACCGCCCATGTGCACGCAATGCCATGGTGCCCGTCGGACACGGCAGCGCCGGGCGCGATCGGCCGCGGCCCGATGCGGCGGACCGAACCTGGCGCAGGAAGCGACAAATGCATCAAGGCGGCTTGAGACGACACACGACAGGCCGACACGGCCAGCCCGCGATCGTCAGGCCCGGCCGTGACCGTTCAGTGACAGCACCAGCCACCCAGTAGACAGAACGGCTCCTGTGTGCCAACAGCCACACGGACCATGCTGTCAAAACTCCGTCACGCCAGGCCGTCACATTCCGGCACGCCATCGGGACCCGCCCATCGCGCCCGCCGTGCCATCACCTCAGGAGATTTGACTCATGAACGCCCCCATCCAAGACGAACTGCGCCACGTGCGCGACCTGGTCGAAGCCCAGGAGAACCAGATCACCAACCCCGGCGGTGGCCCCGAGTTCCTGAACATCGTGCGCGCCCGGCTGGACCGCCGCGGCTTCCTGCGCGGCACCGGCGGCACTGTGACGGCCGCGCTGCTGGGTGGCGGCACGCTGGCCGCCTGCGGCGGCAATGACGATGACCCGGCACCGGCTCCGTCGACCCGCATCACGACGCTGAATTTCCCGGCCGTGGCCAAGTCGCGCGCCGACCTGTTCACCGTGCCCACGGGCTACACCGCGCGCTCCATCTTTGCCACCGGCGACCCCATCGCCACAGGCGTGAGCGCCTACAGCAACGTCGGCACCGACGACCCCGCCACCTACAACCAGCGCAGCGGCGACAACCACGACGGCGTCGAGTACTTCGGCCTCACCGATGCCGGCGCAGTGCCCACCCAGCCGGGCATCGGCAACAACCGCGGCCTGCTGGCGATGAACCACGAGTACGTGAACCAGCAGTTCCTGCACGCGGTGGCCCCCAGCGGCATGAGCGGCGCCACCGTGCGCCCGGCCAACGAAGTCGACCGCGAAGTGGCCATGCACGGCTGCTCCGTCGTCGAAGTCTGGAAGCAGACGGGCGGTGCCTTCTCGGCCTCCGGCACCTGGGCCACCAACGCAGCCTCGACCTTCAACCGCCGCGTCACCGCGTCCACCCGCATCGAGATCTCGGGCCCGGGCCGCCTGCACCCGTCGATGGTCACCAAGTACTCGCCGACCGGCACCGCCACCCGCGGCACACTGAACAACTGCGGCACGGGCTACAGCCCCTGGGGCACCTTCATCACCTGCGAAGAAAACTGGGCCGGCTACTTCCTGCGCCCGGCCGCCGACAACGCCGCTCGCACGGCGCGCGAAGTCGTGGCGCTGGGTCGCTACTCGGTCGGTGGCGACCGCTACCGCTGGGGCACGCGCGCGGCCACCACGGCGCCCGCGATGGCTGCCAATGCCGTTGACTCAGCGGCGGATCTGTACGACCGCTGGAACAGCAGCGTCGTCGCCGCCACCGCGGCCGAGGACTACCGCAACGTGCACAACACCTTCGGCTGGGTGGTCGAGATCGACCCCTACGACCGCAATGCCATCCCGAAGAAGCGCACCGCGCTGGGCCGCTTCGCGCACGAGGCCGCCGTGGCCAACGCGCCCGTGGTCGGGCAGCCGCTGGCCTTCTACATGGGTGACGACTCGCGCGGCGACTACATCTACAAGTTCGTGTCCACGGCCGTCTGGGCTGCCGCCGACGCCTACCCGGCCAACCGCATGGCCATCGGCGACAAGTACCTCGACAGCGGCACGCTGTTTGCAGCTCGCTTCAATGCCGACGGCACCGGCACCTGGCTGCCGCTGACCCTGGCGGCCGTGCAGGCCGCGCAGACGGCTGCGGGCGGCACGCCGGCCTACGTGTTCGCGGACGCGTTCGACGTGCTGCAGAACTGCCGCCTGGCTGCCGACGCCGTCGGCGCGACCAAGATGGACCGGCCCGAGTGGGGTGCGGTCAACCCGCGCACCCGCGAGATCTACTTCACGCTGACCGAAAACAACAGCAGCGCCCTGAGCACGACGACGGGCCAGAGCGGCCGCCGCCTGGACAACATCGACGCCGCGAACCCGCGCTTCCACGCCGATGCGCGCGAGGCCACCAGCACCACCAGCGCCGGCACCAACACCGGCAACCCCTTCGGCCACATCATCCGCTTCAAGGAAGCGGGCGACAGCGCCGCGGCCACGAGCTTCACCTGGGACGTGTTCCTCTTCGGTTCGCAGGCCGATGCCGACGCCTCGCGCGTGAACCTCTCCGGCCTGAGCACCGCCAACGACTTCGCCCGCGCCGATGGCCTGTGGTTCAGCCAGACGACGGGCCTGTGCTGGGTGCAGACCGACGACTCCGGTGCCTTCCTCGACCAGAGCAACTGCATGATGCTGGCCGCCGTGGCAGGCCAGGTGGGCGATGGCCGCACCGTGGCGGCCCTGGGCGCCAGCACGGCCGTCAGCGGCAGCACGCCGGCCGGCGCGGCACTGGCCGCCACGCGCGTGGGCGCCAGCTTCACGGAGACGACCCTGAAGCGCTTCCTCGTCGGCCCGCGCGACCAGGAGATCACCGGCGTCATCGAGACTCCGGACGGCAAGACCATGTTCGTCAACGTGCAGCACCCGGGCGAAGACACGCCGGCGGCCAACGTCACGGCCAACGCCGGTGACTTCAACAGCTACTGGCCGGCAGCCGAACGCGCCCCAGGCTCGGCGGCCGTCGCCACCGGCCCGCGACCGCGCTCGGGCACCGTGGTGATCACGAAGAACGACGGCGGGCTGATCGGCTCCTGAGCGCTGAGCGCATGTGAGGGGGGCCCGCCATTGGTGGGCTTGCCCGAGCCCACGGGGCTACCGCTTTTGCGGGCTGATCGGCCTGTGCGGCGCCAGGCTCTCAGCGCTTGCTGACGCTGCCGCTGCCGGCCACCTTGGCGTTCACGGTGGCGGCGTTGCCGGTGTAGACGACGTCGCCACTGCCAGCGATGCGCACCTCCAGCGCCTTGTCGGCATGCACGCTGGCGTCACCGCTGCCGGCGATGTTGACCGAGACCTCGTCGGACTTCATTTCGCGCAGCTTCACGTCGCCACTGCCGGCAATGCCGACCTTCAGCCGCGTGGCGCTGCCGGCACCCTCGACATCGCCACTGCCGGAGATCGAGATCTGCAGGTCGGCCGTCGTCAGCTTCTGCAGGCGCGTGTCGCTGGAGCCCGAAATGCTGATCGACAGCGACGGCGTCTCGAAGGGCTCCACCGTCATGTCGCCCGAGCCCGAGGCCGCCAGCGACGTGAGCCGCGGCACAGTGACGTGGATGCGGGCGTCGGTCTTCGTGTAGATCGACATGCCGCGCTTCCAGCGCACCTGCAGTCGGGCATCGGCCCCGCTGCCGGTGACCTCGGTTTCGAGGAAGGGCAGCAGGTTGTCATCCACCGTCACCTCGACCTGCTGCGTGCTGCCCTGGCGCACCACGAGATCCATCGAGCCCGACAGCGCCACACCCTGGAACGGCGGCAGGCTGCGTTGCTCGGTGATGGTGCGCCCGGAACCGCTCACGCGTTCGGCCTGGGCCACCAGCGGCAGCAGGCCTGCGGCAGCCAGCAGCGCCGGTGCGGCGAGGCGGACCAAGGAGCGCCGTCGGGCGGAAGAAACGGGGGCGGGGGCTGCACGCATGGGCGCTCCGGATGTCGAAGAGCCTCGATGGTGCCGGGCCCAGGCCGCCCGCGCGTCAGGCAGGCGACGGAGTGCAGACCGGCGCGACGGATCGCAGGAACGCTGGTGCGCCGCGGCCGCTTAGGCGACGTCGGCTACTTCGGCGCCTTGGCCGCGACCTTGGCGTCGTCGACCTTGCCGTCGGCGGCGCTCTTCTGAGCGGGCTTTTGTTCTTCGGCCTCGCCGGCATCGGCGGCGGCCGGGGGCGGCGGGGGCACGGCCTCGAGCTTGTTCTCGGCCATGTACTCGTTCATTTCCTTCCAGCCGGCAAACACGGCGGCCTTGTCGGCGCGCTTGTTCAGCTCGAAGCAGGCCTCGACTGAGCGGGCCGAGTGGCGGCAGCCGGCGCCGATGGCACGGCCGTCGGCTTCGCGCTTGGCGGCGATCTGTTCGGGGTTTTCGATGCCGAGCAGGTCGCAGCCGCCCAGCAGCAGCAGCGGGGCGAGCAGGAGGCTCCGGTAGAGGGCTCGGCAAACAACGCGGCTCATGGGCGGGATATCGGCGGCCCCGCCGCGGGCTTGAGGGCCGTCAGCCGCCGCCCTGCCCGTGCACGCTCTGCCCGCGCAGATACTCCGCCACCGCCAGCCGCCGGCCGCCCGCGGCCTGCACTTCCAGCAGTTCCAGCGTCGCGTCGCCACAGGCCAGCGCCAGGCGGCCCTTGCCGACATCGAGACGCGCGCCCGGTGCCGGCCCGGCCACACCCGGCAGCACAGCCGCGCGCCAGATCTTCAGCGCCTCGCCGTCCACCTTCGCCGTGCAACCCGGAAACGGATCGAAGGCGCGGATACGGCGTTCCAGCTCGGCCGCCGGCCGCGCCCAATCGAGCGACGCCTCGGCCTTGTCGATCTTGTGCGCGTAGGTCACGCCCTGCTCGGGCTGCCTCGTGGCCACCAGCGTGCCGGCGTGCAGCTGCGCCAGCGACTGCACGATCAGCCGCGCGCCCATCGCGGCCAGGCGGTCGTGCAGCGTAGCGGTGGTGTCGTTGGAGGCAATCGGCGTGGCCTCGGCCAGCAGCATGTCGCCTGTGTCCAGGCCCTCGTCCATCTGCATGATGGTGATGCCGGTGGTGGCGTCACCCGCCTCGATGGCGCGGTGGATGGGGGCCGCGCCGCGCCAACGCGGCAGCAGCGAGCCGTGGATGTTGAGGCAACCGTGGCGCGGCAGCGCCAGCACCCAGCGCGGCAGGATCAGCCCGTAGGCCGCCACCACCATCAGCTCGGGCGC
>JAIYDH010000137.1 GCA_027487585.1 Rubrivivax sp. | reverse complement strand
TCCAGCGTGTCGCGTGGCAGCACCGCCCGCTCCGGCGCCTTGCGCCAGGCAAAGTAGGTGGAACGCGGCGGCCGCCCGAGCAGGGCCAGCTGCTCCTCGACCGTGAGCCCCCAGGCCAGCGCAATGCGGGCGAAGGCCCGCAAGCCGGCCGCGGCCAGCTGCCCCGGCGCCAGCGGGGGCGTGGCTAACGGGTCCGGTGAGGGATTCAGCACGGCGCTCATGGCAGCATCCGGTTCAAGACGATGGGCGGATGTTAGTCCAGAACTGCACTTTGACGGAACTGCACGTGCCCTTCTGCGTGGGCATCGCATTCGTGCCCGATGGCGCCGGTGCACCCTTTGCGCTGCCCGAGACCGAGCGCCCCCAGCTCGCCGAGCGCCGGCGCGAGGCCTTCAAGACACGGCCGCCAACCGTTGGCCTTCCTGTACCGGACGGGCGTGGGCGCTACATCGTGAAGGGCAATGCCACCTGGGATGCCTTCGCCGAGCGCTCACGCGCCGCGCGCACCCGCTCGTTCGAGCAGGCGCTCACCGAGATGAACACGCAGCTGCACCGCGAAATCGCGGCCTTCCGCGACCGCGCGCGCAACGACCCGACGATCCGCCTCGTGCTGCCGCCGGGCTACGTGCTGCCCGACGCCGTCGCGCGCTGAGACCTCAGCGGCCGGGTCGGCCAGAGCCGCCACCGGAGCCGCCACCCGGCCGCGACGAGCCGCCCGGTCGACCGCCACCACCGCTGCCACCCCCGGGGCCGCGGCCACCACCACCACCGCCTCCTCCACCACCCGGCCGCCCGCCGCGCGCAGGCGCTGCACCGCGCGGCGCCGGCTGCGAACCCGGCCGCTGCGGCGCACCACCACCGGGCCGGCCGCCCCGACCACCGCCGCCGCCACCGCCACCCCCGCGGCGCGTGCCGCCGATGCCGATGGTCATGCGGCCCAGCACGATGGGCTCGGCGCGCTCGTCGGCCGGCGGCTCGAAGCCCGGCACCGCTTCGCGCGGGATGCTGCGCTTGATGAGCTTCTCGATGTCGCGCAGGAAGATCTCCTCGTCCAGGCACACCAACGAGATCGCCTCGCCCTGCGCGCCGGCACGGCCGGTGCGGCCGATGCGGTGCACGTAGTCTTCGGGCACGTTGGGCAACTCGAAGTTCACGACGTGCGGCAGCTGGTCGATGTCGATGCCGCGCGCCGCGATGTCGGTGGCCACCAGCACCTGCAGGTCGTTCGTCTTGAAGTCGGCCAGCGCCTTGGTGCGCGCACCCTGGCTCTTGTTGCCGTGGATGGCCATCGCGCTGATGCCTTGTTCGTTGAGGAACTCGGTCAGGCGGTTGGCGCCATGCTTCATGCGCGTGAACACCAGCACCTGGTGCCAGTCGCCGCTCTTGATCAGGTGCGCCAGCAAGTCCTTCTTGCGCTCGCGGCCCACCGGATGCACCTTCTGCGCAATCGTCTCGGCGGTCTGGTTGCGGCGCGCCACTTCGATGAGTGCCGGCTGGTTCAGCAGCTTGTCGGCCAGCTGCTTGATCTCGTCGCTGAAGGTGGCGCTGAACAGCAGGCTCTGCTTCTTGGCCGGCACCAGGGCCAGCACCTTCTTGATGTCGTGGATGAAGCCCATGTCCAGCATGCGGTCGGCTTCGTCGAGCACGAGGATCTCGATGTGGCTCAGGTCCAGCGTGCGCTGCTGCGCGTGGTCGAGCAGGCGGCCGGGCGTGGCCACGAGGATGTCGACGCCCTTGCGCAGGCGGTCGATCTGCGGCTGCATGCCGACGCCGCCGAACATGACCATGCTCGTCAGCGGCAGGTACTTGCCGTAGGTGCGCACGCTCTCCTCCACCTGCGCCGCGAGCTCGCGCGTGGGCGTCAGGATGAGGGCGCGGATGGGGATGCGGCCGCGCGCATCGCGCACCGGCTTGGGCAGCGACAGGCGCTGCAGCATCGGCAGGGTGAAGCCGGCGGTCTTGCCGGTGCCGGTTTGGGCGCCGGCCAGCAGGTCGCCACCGCCGAGCACGGCCGGGATGGCTTGCGCCTGGATGGGGGTGGGTGTGTCGTAGCCCTGTTCGCCGATGGCGCGCAGGAGCGGCTCGGCCAGGCCGAGGTCGGTGAAATGCATGGGATAGGGCCCGCGGTGGAGCCGGTGTCGCAGCCTGCTGTCACCCGTTGCGGATGCACCAGTCGGGTAGGCGCGAGGGTCTGGAGGTTCGTCGGGAATCGACGCCGTCGCTGGTGACTGGATGCCGCGACGATGATTTCATTGTAGGTTCCTCGCACGCAACCGGATCACGACCCTGCGCAGATAATCCGACACTTTCCTCCGGCTTCTTCAGAGACCCACCGATGGCCCAGTACGTCTTTACCATGAACCGCGTCGGCAAGATCGTGCCGCCGAAGCGGCAGATCCTGAAGGACGTGAGTCTGTCCTTCTTCCCGGGCGCCAAGATCGGCGTGCTGGGCCTCAACGGCAGCGGCAAGAGCACGCTGCTGAAGATCATGGCCGGCATCGACAAGGAGATCGAAGGCGAAGCCGTGCCGATGCCGGGCCTGAAGATCGGATACCTGCCGCAGGAGCCGCAGCTCGAGGCCACGCAAACCGTGCGCGAGGCCGTCGAGCAGGGCATCGGCGGCGTGCTGGCAGCCAAGAAGCGGCTCGACGAGGTGTATGCCGAGTACGCCGAGCCCGATGCCGACTTCGACAAGCTCGCGGCCGAGCAGGCCGAGCTCGAGTCGATCATCGCCGCCGCCGGCAGCGAAAACACCGACCTGCAGCTCGAGCTGGCCGCCGACGCGCTGCGCCTGCCGCCCTGGGACGCCACCATCGGCAACCTCTCCGGCGGCGAAAAGCGCCGCGTCGCCCTGTGCCGGCTGCTGCTGAGCAAGCCCGACATGCTGCTGCTAGACGAGCCCACCAACCACCTCGACGCCGAAAGCGTGGAGTGGCTCGAGCACTTCCTGCAGCGCTTCCCGGGCACCGTGGTGGCCATCACCCACGACCGCTACTTCCTCGACAACGCCGCCGAGTGGATCCTCGAACTCGACCGCGGCGCCGGCATTCCCTGGAAGGGCAACTACTCCGACTGGCTGGACCAGAAGGAAAAGCGCCTCGAGGTCGAGAAGAAGCAGGAGGACGCCCGCGCCAAGGCAATGAAGGAAGAGCTGAAGTGGGTGCGCAGCAACGCCAAGGCGCGCCAGACCAAGAGCAAGGCCCGACTGGCGCGCTTCGAGGAACTGAGCGACGTCGAGTACCAGCGCCGCAACGAGACCAACGAGATCTTCATCCCGGTGGCCGAGCGGCTGGGCAACGAGGTCATCGAGTTCAAGAACGTCACCAAGAGCTTCGGTGACCGCGTGCTCATCGACAACCTCAGCTTCAAGGTGCCGCCGGGTGCCATCGTCGGCATCATCGGCCCCAACGGCGCCGGCAAGTCGACGCTGTTCCGCATGATCCAGGGCGCCGAAAAGCCCGATGGCGGCGAAGTCATCATCGGCAAGACCGCCAAGCCGACCTTCGTCGACCAGAGCCGCGACAGCCTGGCCGGCGAAAAGACCGTGTGGGAAGACGTCTCCGGCGGCCTCGACAACATCGTCGTCGGCCAGTTCGTGATGCCCAGTCGCGCCTACCTGGGCCGCTTCAACTTCAAGGGCAACGACCAGCAAAAGCTCGTCGGCAAGCTTTCGGGCGGTGAACGCGGCCGGCTGCACCTGGCCAAGACGCTGGCGCTGGGCGGCAACGTGCTGATGCTCGACGAGCCCAGCAACGACCTCGACGTGGAAACGCTGCGCGCGCTCGAAGAGGCGCTGCTCGAATTTGCTGGCAGCGCCATGGTGATCAGCCACGACCGCTGGTTCCTCGACCGCATCTGCACCCACATCCTGGCCGCCGAGGGCGACAGCCAGTGGGTCTTCTACCCTGGCAACTACCAGGAGTACGAGGCCGACAAGATCAAGCGCCTGGGTGAGGAAGGTGCACGGCCCAAGCGGATGCGCTTCAAACCCATCCACTGAGCGCGGCCCCGGCGAAGGGGGGCTTCGGCGTAGGATGAGGCGATGCCGCTACGGTGGCCCGCCTTGCACCTTGAAACCATGCGCCTGCCCCTGACGTCTTTCACCGCCACCCCGGTTCGCCGGGCCCTCAGCCTTGCGTTGCTGGCGGCGCTCGGCGTGCTCCAGGGGTGCGCACACCTGGAGCCTGCCGATGGCAAGGCGGCTGCCGACAAGCCGGGGCAGAAGACGTTGCCGGCCACGCCCTCGCGGGCCACCACGGCGGCGGCCACACCAGCGCCGGCTGCCGCGGTGGCGCCGGCAGCCACACCATCTGCCACGCCTCCCGCTGCGGCGGCCTCCGCGCCCGCCACCACGGCGGCCCGCTCGCCTGCGCCGCCGGTGCCGGCACCGCCTGCGGCCGCGCCTGGCACGCCGCCGCCCTTTGCCGCCGTCATCCGCGAGGCACGGCGCATCGACGGGCCGCTGACGCTCTGGCAAAAGGACGACAAGGTCTGGATCGAGCTGCGCCCCGGCCAGCTGGGCAAGCCTTTCCTGCTGAGCCCCAAGATCAAGAGCGGCATCGGCGAGGCCTTCGTGCTGGGCGGCCTGATGGCCTACCCCGTGAACGGCGCCGGTGGCCCGCAGCTGGTGGAGTTCGTGCGCGTGCACAACCAGATCCGGCTGCAGGCGCGCAACACCGAGGTCATGGCCAAGGCCGGCACACCCGAGGCGCACGCGGTCGAGGCCAGCTACTCGCACAGCCTTCTTGGCGCCGCCCCCGTGGCCAGCCTGCCGCATCCGGACCGCAAGAGCATCCTGATCGAGGCCAACGGCCTGTTCCTGTCCGACATGCTCGGCATCGGCATGATGCTGCAGCGCGGGCTGCGGCAGGGCTACGGACTGGACCGCGCCAACTCGCTGATCACGGCGGTGCGCGGCAGCGACCACGCCGTGACGCTGGAGACGCAGTCGCACTTCTACACGCCGGGCATCGCCATGCCGGGCCTGAACGCACCGCCCGGCATTGCCGTGCCGATGCTGCCGCGCCTGCTGCCCGATTCGCGCAGCATGCTGGTGGGCCTGAGCTACTCGCTGGCCCCGCTGCCCGACGAGCCCATGCCCGCGCGCCGCGCCGACCCGCGTGTGGGCCTGTTCACCAGCACGGTGCTCGACTTCTCCGACGACCTGCAGATGTCGCCGCGCCAGCGCCTCGTCAACCGCTGGCGGCTCGAGAAGAAGGACCCGGCAGCCGAGAAGAGCGAGCCACTAAAGCCCATCACCTTCTGGATCGACCGCAACGTGCCGCACATCTACCGCGAGACGGTGCGCGCCGGCATCCTGGAGTGGAACCGCGCCTTCGAGAAGATCGGCTTCGTCAATGCCATCAAGGTTGAGCAGCAGCCCGACGACGCCGCCTGGGACACGCTGGACTACGGCTACCCGTCGGTGCGCTGGATGATGAACGCCGATCCCCTCTTCGGCGCCATCGGCCCGAGCCATGTCGACCCGCGCAGCGGCGAAATCCTCGATGCCGACATCGCCTTCGAGGGCCTGACCGCGCGCAGCGTGCGCGCGCTGCGCTCGCAGGTGTTGCGCGGTGGGCAGGCCAGCGCGGCACCGGCCGACCCGGGCTTTGCGGCGCCCTTCGTGCTGCCCTCGGCCCTGAGCGCGGCGCTGGGCACCGACGCCCACCCGGCCCATGCCGACGGCACCCCGCACGACCTGCTGCGCTGCCTGCACGGCGTGCTGGCGGCCGAGCAGCTGGGCTACGCCCTCGACGTGCTCGAGGCCCGCGGCGAGCTCGACCCCGACGGCCCGGTGGCGCGCCAGTTCGTGCTCGACTACATCAAGGAAGCCATCATGCACGAGGTGGGCCACGCGCTCGGCCTGCGGCACAACTTCCGCGCCAGCCGGGCCTACACCGAGGCGCAGCTGGCCGACCCGGAGTTCACGCGCGCCTACGGCATCTCGGGCTCGGTGATGGAATACAACGCGGTGAACCTGGCCGAGCCGGGCAAGTCGGGCAGCATCCCCTTCCAGACCACGCTCGGCCCCTACGACTACTGGGCTGTGGAGTACGCCTACAAGCCGATGCCGCCGGGCACCAAGCCGGCCGACGAGCGCGCCGAGCTGCAGAAGATCGCCGCGCGCAGCGCCGAGCTCAAGCTGGCCTTCGGCACCGACGAGGACAACTTCGTCGCGCTCGACCCCGAGACCATCCAGCTCGACCTCGGCAACGACCCGATCGCCTTCGCCAAGAAGCGCATCGCCATCGCGCGCGACCTGTTCAAGCGGCAAGAGACCCGCGAGCTGCCGCCCGACCGCGACTACGCCGTGCTGCGCCGCTCCATCGGCTTCGCCATCACCGACACCACGCGCGCGATGGGCGTGCTGGCGCGCCAGATCGGCGGCCTGCGCACGCTGCGCGACTTCCCGGGCAGCGGCCGCGAGCCGCTGACGCCGGTGCCCGCCGCGGCGCAGCGCGAGGCGCTCGACCTGATGCTCAAGACGGTGCTCGGCGCCGACGGCCTGACGCTGAGCCCGGCGCTGCAGCGCCGGCTGGCGCCGGACTTCCTCGACCGCGCCGAAGTCGCCGTGCCCACCGACTTCTCGGTGCAGCAACGCCTGCTGGATCTGCAGCGCGCGGTGCTGAACTTCCTGCTCTCCGACGTCATCGCCACGCGCATCCTCGACAGCGTGCCCAAGTTCGACGATCCGACCCAGGCCTTTGCGCTGGGCGAGATGTACGGCCGCCTCACTGCCGATGTCTGGCGCGAGCTCGACCGGCGCGCCTCGGTGCCGTCGGCACGGCGCGACCTGCAGCGTGACCACGTCAACCGCCTGTCGCTGGCCGTGGTGCGCCCCACCGGCACCGGCCGGGCCGACGTGCGCGGGCACCTGCGCGAACAGGCGCGGGCGCTGCTCGTGCGCCTGGATGCGGCGCTGAAGTCGAAGAACAGCTTCGATGCCGAGACGCGGGCCCACATGGCCGACAGCGCCGACACGCTGCGCCAGGCGCTGGCCGCCACCATCGTGCGCCAGGCGCTGTAACGCCGGAGCCGCCGCTCGACACCCGCGCGCCGTCGTTCGTCGCGCCGGGGCTCGGCGCGCGGCCGGCGGCAGGGCAGCATCCGGGCCATGGCTTCGTCACCGACCCCATCCGCCGCACTCCCGGGCACCGAGCCGCAGCGCCCGCCGCGGCTGCGCGACTGGATCAACCCGCCGGGCCTGGGCCTGGCCATCGGCGTCGGCCTCGCGGCCGCGGTGCTGATCTCGCCGGTCTTCGTCACGCCCGTGTGGGTGCTGATGGCGCGCACGCTGTTCATCGCGCTGGTGCTGCTGGCCGTGTACACCGCCGTGGAGCGCTGCCCCGAGGCACGGCTGCCCTTTGGCTGGCCGCGCTGGCTGACGGCGCTGCTGGCGCTGCCGCTGGCTGCCGTGCTGGCCACGCTGGTTGTGTACCTCGTGGCCGTGCGCGGCGATGTCGTCTCCCTGGCCACGCAGGCAGACCGCATCAGCGGCTTCCTCATTACCGCCTTCGCGGCCACTCTCTTCGGCCTGCCCATCGCGCTGGTGGCACAGGTGCGGGCGCGCGAGCAAGGCGTGCGTGCGGAGCGGCTGGCCTTCGAACTGGAGCGCAGCCGGCTCGAGAAGCAGGCGCTCGACGCCCGGCTGGCGCTGCTGACGGCGCAGATCCAGCCGCACTTCCTGTTCAACACGCTGGCCAACGTGCAGGCCCTGGTCGAGGCCGGCTCGCCGCGCGCACCGGCGCTGCTTGGCAGCCTGATCGAGTACCTGCGCGCCGCGATGCCACGCCTCGAGGCCGCCGAGCCCCGGCTGGCCGACGAACTGAAGCTGGTGCGCGCCTACCTGGCGCTGATGAAGATGCGCATGCCCGATCGGCTGGACTGGGCCGTCGACGTGGACGAGGCACTCGCCGGCCAGCGCTTTCCGCCGATGGCGCTGCTGACGCTGGTGGAGAACGCCGTGCGCCATGGCGTCGACCCGATGGAAGACGGCGGCCGCATCCGCGTCCAGGGCCTCGTCGAGGCCGG
>JAIYDH010000376.1 GCA_027487585.1 Rubrivivax sp. | reverse complement strand
GCACCCAGGGCCGACAGCATCAGCATCGTCGCGCCGACCACGGTGACGTAGACACCCAGGTCGAAGATGGCCACGGTGGCCAGCGGCGCCTCGCCCAGCAGCGGCAGCACGGGGTTGCCATGGGTGCTGGTGAAGAAGGGGCGGCCGAAGAAGAAGGCGCCCGCACCCGTGAGCCCGGCCAGCAGCAGGCCACTGCCGATCCAGCGCGTGTAGCGCTGGCCGCCCCCGGCGTGCAGCACGCCTTCGGCCCAGGCCTGGCCATGGGCCATGTACTGCAGCACCAGGGCCGCCGAGGTGATGAGGCCGGCGATGAAGCCCCCGCCCGGCAGACCGTGGCCGCGCCAGAAGACATAGGCACTCACCACCAGTGCCAGCGGCAGCACCAAGCGCGCGCTCAGGCGCAGCATCAGCGGCGGTGCGCCATAGCTCCAGGGCAGGCCCGCGTCGTCGGCCAGCGGCCGCCGCGCGCGCAGGCCGTCGAGCATCGCCAGCACGCCCACACCGGCGATGCCCAGCACGGTGATCTCGCCCCAGGTGTCGTAGCCACGGAAGTCGACGAGGATCACGTTCACCATGTTCGTGCCGCCGCCTTCGGGAACCGACTTCTCGATGAAGAACCAGCTGATGGAGCTGAAGTCGCGCGTCAGCACGAGCCAGGTGATCCAGGCGATGCCGCCGCCACCGGCCACGGCCAGGAAGCCATCGCGCCAGCGCCGCCAGGGCGCGGACTCGGCCTTGGCCAGCTGCGGCAGCAGCGCCAGGCCCATCAGCAGGAGCACGGTGGAGACGACGTCGACCGAGATCTGCGTCATCGCCAGGTCGGGGGCCGAGAAGGCCAGGAAGGTGAGCGAGGCCACCAGGCCCACGGCGCCCGTCAGCACCACCGCCACGACGCGCTGGCGCTGCAGAACCACCGCCCCCGTGGCCGCCGCCAGCGCCAGCAGCCACACCACCACCGCCAGCGGCGAGGCCGGGTTCGAGGCGCGCGCGCCGGTGCCCGGCGCATCGCCGGGCGGCGACAGCAGCGCCCAGGTCGCGACGACGAGGACCGAGCCCACCATCCAGGCGGCATAGCTCTGCAGCGAGCGGCTCTCGAGCAGGCGCGTGATGCGGCCCGCGGCCTCGAACAGCAAGTCGTTCAGCCACCAGAAGATGCCCTTGGCCTGCACCCAGCCGGCCGGCGCGCGGTGCAGCCAGCCGCCGCGCATCACCAGCGCGTACAGCGCCACGCCACCGCCTAAGGCGACAGCGCTCATCAGCAGCGCCGCATTGAAGCCGTGCCACAGCGACAGCGTGAACGCAGGCGGCGCCGTGCCCAGCACCGCCGTCGACACCGCGGTGACCAGCGGCCCGGCGATCAGCATCGGCATCAGCCCCACGGCGATGCACACGCCCACCAGCAGCAGCACCGGCGCCTTCATGCCCCAGGGCGGTTCGTGCGGGTGCGGCTGCGTTTGCTGGCTCGGCAGATCGGTGGCCGGCGCGCCGAAAAAGGTGTCGTGCACCAGACGCAGCGAATACGCCGCCGAGAACAGGCCGCCCAGCGTGGCCAGCACCGGGATGAGCCAGCCGAAGTCACCCCACAGGCCGTTGGCCGGGGCGCCGGCGGCCTCGTGCAGCATCATTTCCTTGCTGATGAAACCGTTGAACGGCGGCAGCCCGGCCATGGCCGCGCTGGCGATGATGACCAACGTGCCCACCACCGGCAGCAGCGTGATCAGGCCGCCCAGGCGCCGCATGTCGCGCGTGCCGGTTTCGTGGTCCACGATGCCGGCGCTCATGAAGAGCGCCGCCTTGAAGGCCGCGTGGTTGAGGATGTGGAACACCGCCGCCACCGTGGCCAGCGGCGAGGCCAGGCCAATGAGGAAGGTGACCAGGCCCAGGTGGCTGACGGTGCTGTAGGCCAGCAGGCCTTTCAGGTCGTGCTTGAACATCGCCACCGCTGCGGCGAAGACCATCGTGATCAGGCCGGCCGTGGCCACCAGGCCATCGAACAGCGGCGTGCCGCCGATCACCTCGTCCAGGCGCAGCAGCAGGAACAGGCCCGCCTTCACCATGGTGGCCGAGTGCAGGTAGGCCGACACCGGCGTCGGCGCGGCCATGGCCTGCGGCAGCCAGAAGTGGAACGGCACCTGCGCGCTCTTCGTGAAGCAGCCCAGCAGCACCAGCACCAGCGCCGCCGGGTACAGCGGGTGGGCCTGGATCAGCTCGGCCTTGGCCACCATCGCCGAGAGCTCGTAGGTGCCGGCGATCTGCCCCAGCAGCACCACGCCGCCCAGCAGCGCCAGGCCGCCACCGCCGGTGACAGCCAGCGCCATGCGCGCGCCGCGGCGCGACTCCTCGAGCCGGTTCCAGTAGCCGATGAGCAGAAAGCTCGAGATGCTGGTGAGCTCCCAGAACACCACAAGCAGCAGCAGGTTGTCCGACAGCACGATGCCCAGCATGGCCGCCATGAACAACATCAGCGCCGGGTAGAAGCGGCCCACAGGGTCGTCGGCGCTCAGGTAGAACGCGGCGTAGAGGATGACCAGCAGGCCGATGCCGGTGATCAGCGCCGCGAACATCCAGGCCAGCGCGTCGAGCCGGAAGCCCAGGTTCAGGCCGATGCCTGGAACCCAATCGGCCTGCCACAGCAGCAGCGGGCCCGACAGCGCCGTCGGCGCCAGCGCCATCAGCATCAGGAAGGACGCGCCAGCCACGCCAGCGGCCACGCCAGCGCACAGCCGCCGGCGCGACGGGCTCTCGTCGCCGGCGGCCAGGGCTGTCAACACGGTGCCGAACACCAGTGGCAGCAGAACGATCAGGGGTAGCAGCGCGCTCATGTGGTGGTCTTCATCGCGGCGCGGCGCAGGCCTCGTGGCCTGTGCACCCTCCCCCGATGGGCGGCGCGAGTGTAGTGGCTCGAAACTCGCGCCAGGCTGACGAAGCCCTGGCCGCGGCAAGGCCCCTTGTCGGCTGCAGGCAGGTCACGCGCCCGTGCGGGGAGCGGCGTGCATCACGCGCTGCGGGAAAGGGATCTCGATGCCGCGCGCGTTCAGCGCCGCCAGCATGGCCAGGTTCACGTCGGTGCGCACGTTGACCTGCCCGTTTTCGGGATCGCCGATCCAGAACCCGACCGTGAGCTCCAGACCATCGGCCGCAAACCCGGTGAGGTTCACGCCCGGCGGCGGATCGGCCAGCACCCGCGGCACGCCGGCCACCACCTCGCGCAGCACCGGCATCAGCGCCGCCACGTCGGTGCCGTAGGCCACCTGCACCACGCTGGTCAGCAGCATCTGGCTGTCGGCCAGCGTAAGGTTCTCGATGCGCTGCGTGATCATCATCTCGTTGGGTACCAAGCTCTCGCGGCCGTTGAGCGCGCGGATCTTGGTGTAGCGCGTGGTGATGTCGGTGATGCGGCCCTCGAAGTTGTCGACGCGCACCAGGTCGCCGATGCGCATGCTGTTCTCGGCCAGGATGACGAAGCCACTCACGTAGTTGGCCGCCAGCTTCTGCAGCCCGAAGCCGATGCCCACGCCCAGCGCGCCGCCGAGCACGCCCAAGGCAGTGAGGTCGATGCCCGCGGCCGACAGCGCGAACATCAGGCCCACGAAGAGCAGAAGCGCGCGCAGCGCATTGGCCGCCATCTTGCGCATCGACAGGTTTTCGGTGGCGCCCTTGAGCAGCCGCTGCTCGAGCAGCGAGCTCAGCCACAGCGTCACCATCAGCACGAGGATGGCGCTCAAGGCGCCCTCGATGAGGTTGCGCACGCTGACCGTGGCGCCGCCGAGCTTCCAGGTGATCTTGTCGAGCTCGTCCAGCAGCAGCGGGAGCACGCCCGTCACCCACAGCACCACCGCGATCCACGCCACCCAGGAGAAGCTGCGCTCGAACATGCGCACCAGCTGGCTCGTGGGGAAGGCCTGGTGCAGCACGCGAACCGTCAGCCGGATGGCGGCCAGCGACATCAGGATGGGCACCACCACCTTGAACACCGCCGTCGGCACCACGCCTTGCAGCAGCCAGCGCGCCAGCAGCGCCAGCATCAGCGCTGCGAGCGGGAACATCACGCCATCGACGATGCGCTGGCCGAACCAGACCGAGTTCTCGCGCGGGGCCTCGGCGCCGCGCAGCAGGCGCACCACCCCCCAGGCCAGCAGCAGGCAGCCGACAAAGGCCGCCAGCTCGATCAGCGCCGACGGGCTGGTGAGGTTGGCGACGAGGCGAGACAGCTCATCGGCCGTCGGGGCCGATGCCACAGGCGGGCCTGCCATCTAGGCGACGTCCGCCAGCACCCGCAGGTGCGCGGCCACGCTGCGCGCCAGGGCCGAGAGGCTGTAGCCGCCCTCCAGACACGACACCAGCCGGCCACCGGCGTGGCGCTCGGCCACGTCGACAAGCTGGCGCGTGATCCAGGCGTAGTCGTCCTCAACCAGCGCGAGCTGGCCGAGATCGTCTTCGCGGTGGGCGTCGAAGCCGGCGCTGATGAACAGCATCTGCGGCTTGAAGCGTTCCAGCGCCGGCAGCCAGTGGTCGGTGATGGCCTGGCGCACGGCCGCGCCACGGGTGTAGGGGTCGACCGGCACGTTGACCATGTTCGTGCCCTTGGGGACGGCGCCGCTGTACGGGTACAGCGGGTGCTGGAAGAAGCTGACCATCAGCACACGCTCGTCGCCGGCGATGATGTCTTCGGTGCCGTTGCCATGGTGCACGTCGAAGTCGACGATGGCCACGCGCGCCAGACCGTGAACATCGAGCGCATGGCGCGCCGCCACCGCCACGTTGTTGAAGAAGCAGAAGCCCATGGTCTCGTCCCGCGTGGCGTGGTGGCCGGGCGGGCGCACCGAGCAGAACGCGTTGTGGGCACGGCCGGCGATCACGGCGTCGGTGGCAGCCACCGCGGCACCGGCGGCGCGCAGCGCGGCGGCCAGCGTGCCGGGGGCGGCCACGGTGTCGGGATCGAGGGCACGCGGGTGGCCCTCTTCCTGCACCACGCGCAGCCGCTCGGCGAGCTGGCTGACGTAGTTGCTGGCATGGGCGCGGCCGAGCTGCTCGGGCGTGGCCAGCGGGGCGTCCTGGTGGTCGAGGAACATGTCCAGCCCGGTGGCCCGAAGGTGGTCGCTGATGGCGTCCAGGCGCTGGGGGCATTCGGGGTGGCCTGCGCCCATGTCGTGGCCGCGGCAGGCGGGATGGCTGAAAAAGGCGGTGCTCATCGGCGAATCAGGGTCGGCCCAGTTCGGGTAAGGTCGCCGGCATGAATGCCCGGATAAACAACGCCCCACCTTCCCGGTTCGCCGCTCAGTTGTCTCGGCTGGTCGACCAGATTAGCACGATCGTCGTCGGCAAGCGCCCGCAGATCGAGGATGCGGTGGCCTGCCTGCTGGCCGGCGGCCATCTGCTGATCGAAGACGTGCCCGGTGTCGGCAAGACGACGCTGGCCCACGCGCTGGCCGTCAGCCTGGGCCTGGAGTTCCGGCGCGTGCAGTTCACGGCCGACCTGATGCCATCCGACCTGATCGGTGTCAGCGTGTTCGAGCGCGCCAAGGAGGCCTTTGTCTTCCACCCCGGCCCGGTGTTCGCGCAGGTGCTGCTGGCCGACGAGATCAACCGCGCCGGCCCCAAAACGCAGAGCGCGCTGCTCGAGGCCATGGAAGAGCACCAGGTCACGGTCGACAACGACACGCGCGCGCTGCCCGAGCCGTTTTTCGTGATCGCGACGCAGAACCCGTCCGACCAGCTCGGCACCTACCCGCTGCCCGAAAGCCAGCTCGACCGCTTCCTGCTGCGCATCACGCTCGGCTACCCCGATCAGGCCGCCGAGCGCGAACTGCTGGCCGGCGGCGACCGCCGCCACGCCGCGATGCACCTGGCCGCCGTGCTGCCCCCGGCCGACCTGCTGATGGCCCAGCAGGAGGTGCTGGCCGTGCGCGCCGCGCCGCCACTGCTCGACTATCTGCAGGCCCTGATCGCCGCCTCGCGCAGCGGCGCCTGGTTCACGCAGGGCCTGAGCCCGCGCGCCGGCATCGCCGTGCTGCGCGTGGCCCGCGCCCGCGCGCTGATGGCCGGCCGCGACTACGTGGCGCCCGATGATGTGCAGGCCATCCTCCCGCAGGCCATCGCCCACCGCATGGTGCCGGTACCCGGTGCCGGCCGCGGCCCCGTGGAGCAGGTGCGCGCGATGATCGAAGCGACTCCAATTCCCTGAGTCGATCATGCGTTCGTCCAAGCTTCCCGCCGCGGAGCCGGCTTCGCCGGGCCGCTGGGGGACGGCCCCCCCGGGGGGTACCGAGCGCAAGCGAGGTTGGGGGAACAAGTTTCGTGTCTGGTGGCAGGCGCGGCTGCCGCTCACTGACACCTGGCAGCTCGGCCAGCGCAACGTCTACATCCTGCCCACACGGGCCGGGCTGATGTTCGGGCTGACGATGGTGGTGATGCTGCTGGCCAGCATCAATTACCAGCTCAATCTCGGCTACGCGCTCACCTTCTTGCTGACGGGTGCGGGCGTGGTGAGCATGCATCTCACGCACGGCAACCTGCGCGCGCTGACGCTGCACCTCAAGCCCGTGGCCAGTGGCTTTGCCGGGCAGCCGGCGCAGCTGGAAGTGGTGCTGCGCAACCCGGGGCGCGAACGGCACGGTCTGGCGCTGCGCTTCGACGACCGCGCCCGCCACGGCAGCCACCCGGCGTGGTGCGATGCGCCCGCGGGTGGCGAGGCGCGCGTGCATCTGAGCTTCGTGCCGCTGCACCGCGGCTGGCACGCGGTACCGGCTCTGGTGCTGGAAACCCACTTCCCCTTCGGCCTGTTCCGCGCCTGGAGCGTGTGGCGGCCGGCCGGGCGCGTGCTCGCATGGCCCGTGCCCGAAACCGCCCCGCCGCCGCTGCCGGGCCATGGCGCCGCTGCCGGCGACGAACGCGCCGCACAACGCCGCCGGGGCAGCGAGCTCGACGGCGTGCGCCCGTTCCGCCGAGGTGATTCGCTGCGCCAGGTGGCCTGGAAGAAGGTGGCGGCCACGGGCGAATTGGTCAGCCGCGAAACCGCCGGCCTGGCCAGCCGTTCGCTCTGGCTCGACTGGGCCGAGACGGGCGCGGCCGGCACCGAGCCGCGCCTGTCGCGCCTGGCCGCCTGGGTGCTGAAGGCCGACCGCGACGGCGTCGACTGCGGCCTGCGCCTGCCCGGCTGCGAGCTGCCGCCGCGCCAGGGCGACGCCCACCGCCGCGCCGCGCTCGACCTGCTGGCCGAATGGAGCGGCACGTGAGCTCGCTCGGCATGCCCTCACGCCTGGTCAGCATGACCGGGCTCGGAGCGCTCCGCGAGCGCATGGCCCACCTGCCGCGCGAGACGCGCGACACCCTGTTCCAGCTCGCCGTCATCAGCTGGACCGTGGCGCCACACCTGCTGCACCTGCCCTGGTGGTGCGGGCTGCTGACGCTGTCGGTGCTGGCCTGGCGTGGCGTACTGGCGCTGCGCAGCGGCGCACTGCCCAGCCGCTGGCTGGTGGCCGGCCTGCTGATGTTGGCGGCGGGGCTCACCTGGTCGCAGGAGCGCACGCTGCTGGGCAAGGAGGCGGGCATCACGATGCTGGTGGTGCTGGTGTCGCTGAAGACCCTGGAGCTGCGCGCCCGGCGCGACGCGCTGGTGGTGTTCTTCCTCGGTTTCTTCCTCGTGCTGACGCACTTCCTGTACTCGCAGGCGCTGCTCACCGGCCTGTGGCTGCTGTGTGCGGTGTGGGGCCTGCTGACGGCGCTGACGCTGGCGCACATGCCGGTGGGGCGGCCGTCGCTCGCGCGCGCCGGTGCCGTGGCGGCCAAGGCAGCGGCCTTGGGCGTGCCGGTGATGGTGGCGTTGTTCGTGCTGTTCCCGCGCATCGGGCCCTTGTGGGGCCTGCCGCAAGACGCCGTCGGCCGCACCGGGCTGTCGGGCTCGATGCGGCTGGGCGGCGTGGCCTCGATCGCCGAAGACGACTCGATCGCGCTGCGCGTGCGTTTCGAAGGCACGG
>JAIYDH010000277.1 GCA_027487585.1 Rubrivivax sp. | reverse complement strand
ACGATGTCGCCGTCGATCAGGTAGCCGAGCTTGCGGTTCTCGAGCGCGCTGGTGCCCACCTTGGCCATGGCGGCGCTGGTGAAGCCGTCGATCAGGAACTTCTGGATGTCGGCGTTGGCGTTGCCCGCGGCTGCCATCTCGGCGGCGCGACGCGCCACGTAGGCCAGGCCACCGCCGGCCGGCACGAGGCCCACGCCGACTTCGACGAAGCCCATGTAGCTCTCCATCGCCGCCACGCGGCGTGCGCAGTGGATGGCGACCTCGTTGCCGCCGCCCAGCGCGATGCCGCGCACGGCGGCCACCACCGGCACCTGCGCATACCGAACACGCAGCAGCGCGTCCTGCAGCTTCTTCACCTCGGGCTTGATGCCCTTGCTGCCGTGCTTCATGAACACCGGCATCAGGCTCTCAAGGTTGGCACCGGCCGAGAACACGTCGTCCGGCGACCAGATCACGACACCGGCGTACGACTGCTCGGCCAGCTCCACCGCCTTCAGCAGCCCTTCGACGACGGCCGGGCTGATCAGGTGCAGCTTGCAGGTGATGCTGGCGATGAGCACCTCACCGTCCAGCGTCCACAGCCGCACGTCGTCGTTCTTCCAGACCTCGGTGCCGCTCTTCAGCGGCTCGGCCGCACCCGAGCCCAGCACGTCCTCGCGGAAGGCCTGGCGCCGATAGACCGGCAGGTCACGCAGGGGCACGTGCTTGAGATGGCTGAGGTTCGCATCCAGCGAGAACTTCAGCGGGCCGAGTGACTTCTCGATCTGCTGCAGGCGGATGGTCGAGCCTGACGGGCTGAAGGAGCCCTCGCTGGTGTGCACCGCGCCGACCGCCCACACCCACTCCGGCAGCGGCGCCTTGCAAAGCGCCAGACCCGCATCGATGTCGGCCTGCACCCACTCGGCCACCTGCTTCCAGCCTGCGGCCTGCCACAGCTCGAACGGGCCCTGCTTGCTGCCGAAGCCCCAGCGCATGGCGAAGTCGACATCGCGCGCCGTCTCGGCAATGCTCTGCAGGTGCACGGCGGCGTAGTGGAAGGCGTCGCGCAAGATGGCCCAGAGGAATTTCGCCTGCGGGTTGCTGCTCTCGCGCAGCAGCTTCAGGCGCTCGGCCGGGGCCTTCTTCAGGATGCGGTCCACCATCGGATCGGCCTTGCCGCCCGCGGGCACGTACTGGCCTGAAGCGGGATCGAGGCGCAGGATGTCCTTGCCCACCTTCTTGTAGAAGCCCGCGCCGGCCTTCTGGCCCAGCGCGCCGTTCTCGATGAGGCTCTTCAGCACCGCCGGCGTGGCGTAGCTCGGGAAGAAGGGGTCGTCGGCGAGGTTGTCCTGCAGCGTCTTGATGACGTGCGCCATGGTGTCCAGGCCCACGACGTCCGCCGTGCGGAAGGTGCCGCTGCTGGCGCGGCCGAACTTCTTGCCGGTGAGGTCGTCGACGACGTCGTAGCTCAGGCCGTAGGTCTCGGCCTCCTTCATCGTCGCCAGCATGCCGGCGATGCCCACGCGGTTGGCGATGAAGTTGGGGCTGTCCTTGGCACGCACCACGCTCTTGCCGAGCGTCGTCGTCACGAAGGCTTCGAGCTCGTCCAGCACCTCGGGCTTGGTGGCCGGCGTGTCGATGAGCTCCACCAGCGCCATGTAGCGCGGCGGGTTGAAGAAGTGGATGCCGCAGAAGCGCGGGCGGATGCCCTCGGGCAGCACCTCGCTGAGCTTGGTGATGCTCAGGCCCGAGGTGTTGCTGGCCAGCAGCGCGTGCGGGGCCACGAAGGGCGCGATCTTGGTGTAGAGATCGAGCTTCCAGTCCATGCGCTCGGCGATGGCCTCGATGACGAGGTCGCAGTCGGCCAGCAGCGCCAGGTGCTCTTCGTAGTTGGCCGGCTGGATGAGCGCAGCCTCGTCGGCCAGGCCCAGCGGTGCGGGCTTGATCTTCTTGAGGTTGTCGATGGCCTTGATGGCGATCGCACTCTTGGGGCCCTCTTTGGCCGGCAGGTCGAAAAGAACAACCGGCACGCGGCAGTTCACGAGGTGGGCGGCGATCTGCGCGCCCATCACGCCGGCGCCGAGAACGGCCACCTTGCGCACGGGGAATCGGTTCATGTCGGGCATTCCTTATTCGATGCGGATCCAGGTCTGCGTGCGGCCGAGCATGGGCATGCCCACGAAGCCGCGCACATCGAGCTTCTTGCCACCGTCGGCCGGCGTGAGGCGCACCTTGTAGACCTTGCCTTCGGCGGCGTCGAGGATCGTGCCGCCCTCCCAGACGGCTTCGCCCTCGGCCTTCTTCACGCCGCGCAGGATCTCCATGCCGACGATGGGCTTGTCCTTGCGGTCGTCGCTGCACTTGTCGCAGACGGCGTCCTGCTTGGCGTCGGCGGCGAGCAGCTTCTCGATCTTGCCGCTGAGCACGCCGCCGCTTTCGGTGATGCGGATCTGCGCGCGCTCGGTCTTGGTCTTGTCGTCGATGCTCTTCCACACACCCACGGGCGTGGCTTGGGCCAGCGCGGCGCCGGCAAACAGCGTCAGGGCCAGTGTGGATGCGGCAGCGGCAAAGGTCTTCATCTCTCGTCTCCGTAGGGCTGGTGGTGGAACGGGGTTCAGAACAGGGCTTCGTCCATGGCCATCAGCGGCGCCACGCCGCTGCGCGCCGTGCGGATGAGACCGGCGGTCTCGGGCAGCAGCTTGGCGAAGTAGAAGCGGGCGGTGTGCAGCTTGGCGGTGTAGAAGGGCTCGACGGCATCGCCCTGCTCCTTGATCTTGTCGAGCGCGATCTTCGCCATGCGGGCGAAGAAGTAGCCGTAGATCAGGTGCCCCACGATGCGCAGGTAGTCCACCGCCGCGCCGCCCACCTCGTCGGTGTTGGCAAAGGCCTT
>JAIYDH010000055.1 GCA_027487585.1 Rubrivivax sp. | reverse complement strand
GCCGCTCGTCGTTGCAAATGCTCGCCGTAGCCCGGGCTACGGCTGCGCTTTGCGCCTAGATCGACACCGTTTCGGACGCCCGCTCGGGCGCGCCGGAATGCTTCACAAGCTCTGAGGCCCCCCGCCCGGCGCCGGCAAGACCTCACAAGACCCCGCGCCGGGCACGGAACCCGCCGGGCCTGACGGCACTCCACACCCGACCGGGCCATCCTCGTGGCCTTGACCCTGAATCCCGACGAAAGGACCTCTCCCATGCAACGGCGCGACTTCTCTAAGCACATCGCCGCCAGCGGCCTGGCCCTGGCCTGGCAAGGTGCTGCGCAGGCCCAGGGTGCTCCGCGCGAGGGCACGCACTACGTCAAGCTCGGCTCGCCGGTGGCCGTCACCGTGCCGGCTGGCAAGGCCGTGGAGGTGGTGGAGTTCTTCTGGTACGGCTGCCCGCACTGCTATGCCTTCGAGCCCGTGCTCGAGGCCTGGGTCAAGCGGCTGCCGGCCGACGTGGCCTTCCGCCAGGTGCCGGTGGGCTTCATGGCCCCGCATCAGCAGCACCAGCGCCTGTTCTATGCCATCGAGGAAATGGGCGCGCAGGCGGTGATGCACCGCAAGGTGTTCAACGCCATCCATCAACAAGGCAATCGGCTGAACACCGACGCGGCCATCGCCCAGCTGGCCAAGGAAAACGGCATCGACGGCGACAAGCTGGTGCAGGCGATGAAGGGCTTCAGCGTCGCGAGCAAGGCCACACGTGCCAAGCAGTTGACGGACGCCTACAAGATCGACGGCGTGCCCGCGCTCGGCATCCACGGCCGCTTCTACACTTCGGCCTCGCTCGCGGGCAGCCACGAGCGCGCGGTGGCGGTGGCTGACTTCCTGATCCAACTGGCCCGCCAGAAGGCCTGACCGGCCAGGGCCGGAACCGAAGAACCGAAGAACCGACGAAGCGACTCGGCGCGCGCGGCGGCAAATCACGCTGCCGAGGCTGCAAAAGCGGCCTGACTTGTGGCTATACTGCCCTGCAAGTTCCGTGCCGACATGACCCCCTCCTCCTTAAGCTTGCAGGCCCTCGTGGCCGCCACCCTCGCGCTGACCGCGACGGGTGCGGCCTCGGCCGAGCGGGCCGACCGCAGCCAGCCGATGGTGGTGGAGGCCGACCGCGACGGCGTGCTCGACCTGCAGCGCCAGGTCCTGGTCTACACCGGCAACGTCGTCATCTCGCAGGGGTCGATGGTCTTGCGCGCCGAGCGCGTGGAGATGCGCACGCTGCCCGACGGGTACCGCGCCGCCAGCGCGCTGGGCGCCCAAGGCAAGCCCGCAAGCTGGCGCCAGAAGCGCGACGGCATCGACGAAACGGTCGAGGGCACGGCCGACCGCATCGAGTTCGACGGCCGCGCCGACACGCTGCGCTTCGTCGGCAACGGCGCCGTGCGGCGTCTGCGCAGCGGTATGGTGGCCGATGAGATCTCCGGCGCCAGCATCTTGTGGGACAACACGGCCGAGGTCTTCCGTGTCGAGGGAGGCGCCGCGACGGCCACCAACCCCACGGGTCGGGTGCGCGCAGTGCTGAGCCCCCGCGCCGAGCCGGCGGCTGCGCCCGCGCCGGTGCCGGTGCCGACGCTGCAGCCCAGCCGCACGCTGGGCGAGCGCGCGCCGGCGCCGCCGGCCGCGCCGGCCAAGCCGCGATGAACGCAGCGGCCACGTTCGAGGCGCCGGGCGCGCCGGTGCAGCCCACGTCGGTCGTGAGCCGGCTAGAGGCCGAAGGCCTGCGCAAGAGCTACGGGCCGCGCCTCGTCGTCAAGGACGTGCACCTGGCGGTGTCGGCCGGCGAGGTGGTCGGCCTGCTCGGCCCCAACGGGGCCGGCAAGACCACCACTTTTTACATGGTCGTGGGCCTGGTGCGCGCCGACGCCGGCCAGATCCGCATCGACGGCGCCGAGGTGCAGAAGCTGCCGATCCACCGGCGCGCGAGGCTGGGCCTGTCGTACCTGCCGCAAGAGGCGAGCATCTTCCGCAAGCTCACGGTGGAGGAGAACATCCGTGCCGTGCTCGAGCTGCAACTCGGGCCCGACGGCCGCCCGCTGGCGGACGCCGTGATCGAGCAGCGCCTGGCGGAGCTGCTGCGCGAACTGTCGATCGAGAAACTGCGCGACTCGCCCGCGCCGGCCTTGTCGGGCGGCGAACGGCGGCGCGTGGAGATCGCGCGCGCGCTGGCCACCACGCCGCGTTTCATCCTGCTCGACGAGCCCTTCGCCGGCGTCGACCCGATCGCGGTGATGGAGATCCAGCGCATCATCGGCTTCCTGCGCGCGCGCGGCATCGGCGTGCTGATCACGGACCACAACGTGCGCGAGACGCTCGGCATCTGCGACCGCGCCTACATCATCAGCGAGGGCCGGGTGCTGGCCGAGGGCACGCCCGACGAGATCGTCGCCAACACCGAGGTGCGCAAGGTCTACCTCGGTGAGAACTTCCGCATGTAGGGCCCGGCGATGAGCATGAAGCCCTCCTTGCAGGTTCGCCTGTCGCAGCACCTGGCGCTGACGCCGCAGCTGCAGCAGTCGATCCGGCTGCTGCAGCTGTCGACGCTGGAGCTGCAGCAGGAGGTCGGGCAGATGCTCGACCAGAACCCCTT
>JAIYDH010000329.1 GCA_027487585.1 Rubrivivax sp. | reverse complement strand
CTGCGCAGCCTCGGCGCGCAGAACGGCTGCATCGTGAGCTTCCCGGTGGGTCATGTCCTGAGCGAGGCCGACCGCGCCGACGCCGTCGCCCGCGCCCAGGCCGCCCCCAGCATGGCCGGCCAGGACCTGGCCAAGGGCGTCAGCACCGGGCAGTCCTACGTCTGGACCGAGTCCGAGTGGGTGCTGGGCCAGGGCTACGGTGCCCAGACCGCGCCGCGCTTCCACGTGGTGGCCTACGACTTCGGCGTCAAGCGCAACATCCTGCGCATGCTGGCCAGCCGCGGCTGCCGTGTCACCGTGGTGCCCGCGCAGACGCCGGCGGCGGAGGTGCTGGCGCTGCGCCCCGATGGCGTGTTCCTGAGCAACGGCCCGGGCGACCCCGAGCCCTGCGACTACGCCATTGCTGCCACGCGGCAGATCATCGAGGCCGGCGCGCCGATCTTCGGCATCTGCCTCGGCCACCAGATCCTGGCGCTGGCCTCGGGCGCGCGCACCTTCAAGATGAAGTTCGGCCACCACGGCGCCAACCACCCGGTGAAGGACCTCGACACCGGCCGCGTCGCCATCACGAGCCAGAACCACGGCTTTGCCGTCGACGAGCAGTCACTGCCGCCGACGCTTCGCGCCACGCACGTGAGCCTGTTCGACGGCACGCTGCAGGGCCTGGCCCGCACCGACCGCCCCGCGTTCTGCTTCCAGGGCCACCCCGAGGCGAGCCCCGGCCCGCACGACATCGGCACCCTGTTCGATCGATTCACCGCGCTGATGGTGGCGCACACCCCCAAGGAGCGGGCCCATGCCTAAGCGTGCCGACCTGCAAAGCATCCTCATCATCGGCGCCGGCCCCATCGTCATCGGCCAGGCCTGCGAGTTCGACTACTCCGGCGCACAGGCCTGCAAGGCGCTGCGCGAAGAGGGCTACCGCGTCGTCCTGGTCAACAGCAACCCGGCGACGATCATGACCGACCCCGGCATGGCCGATGCCACCTACATCGAGCCCATCACGTGGCAGGTGGTCGAGAAGATCATCGCCAAGGAGCGGCTGGAGCATCCGCACGAGACGATGGCGCTGTTGCCCACGATGGGCGGCCAGACGGCGCTGAACTGCGCCCTTGACCTGCACCGCCACGGCGTGCTGGCCAAGTACGGCGTCGAGATGATCGGCGCCAACGAGCAGGCCATCGAGAAGGCCGAAGACCGGATGAAGTTCAAGGACGCGATGACGTCCATCGGCCTGGCCTCGGCCAAGAGCGGCATCGCGCACAGCATGGAAGAAGCGCTGGCGGTGCAGAAGCGCATCCAGGCCGAGATCGGCGGCACCGGGTTCCCGATGGTCATCCGCCCCAGCTTCACGATGGGCGGCACCGGCGGCGGCATCGCCTACAACCCGGAAGAGTTCGAAGAGATCTGCAAGCGCGGCCTCGACCTCAGCCCGACCAAGGAACTGCTGATCGAAGAGAGCCTGATCGGCTGGAAAGAGTTCGAGATGGAAGTCGTGCGCGACCGCGCCGACAACTGCATCATCGTGTGCAGCATCGAGAACCTCGATCCGATGGGCATCCACACCGGCGACAGCATCACGGTGGCCCCGGCGCAGACGCTCACCGACAAGGAATACCAGGTGATGCGCAACGCCAGCATCGCCATCCTGCGCGAGATCGGCGTCGACACCGGCGGCTCCAACGTGCAGTTCTCGGTGAACCCGGCCAACGGCCGCCTCATCGTCATCGAGATGAACCCGCGCGTGAGCCGCAGCTCCGCACTCGCCTCCAAGGCCACGGGCTTTCCGATCGCCAAGGTTGCGGCCAAGCTGGCCGTGGGCTACACGCTCGACGAGTTGCGCAACGACATCACCGGCGGCGCCACGCCGGCGAGCTTCGAGCCCAGCATCGACTACGTGGTGACGAAGATCCCGCGCTTCGCGTTCGAGAAGTTCCCGGCCGCCGACCCGCACCTGACGACGCAGATGAAGAGCGTCGGCGAGGTCATGGCCATGGGCCGCACCTTCCAGGAAAGCTTCCAGAAGGCGCTGCGCGGCCTGGAGACCGGCATCGACGGCCTGAGCGAACGCACTGCCTGCAAGGAGGCCGACCGCGACGAGATCGTCGACGAGATCGGCAACGCCGGCCCCGAGCGCATCCTGTTCGTGGGCGACGCCTTCCGCATCGGCATGACGCTCGAGGAGGTCTTCGACGAGACCGCCATCGACCCCTGGTTCCTGTCGCAGATCGAAGAGCTCGTGCGGCTGGAGCAGGCGCTGAAGAGCCGGCCGCTGGCGTCTCTTTCGGCCACCGAACTGCGCTTCCTCAAGGCCAAGGGCTTTTCTGACCGTCGCCTGGCCAAGCTGATGGGCACGCACCAGCACGCCGTGCGCGAGCAGCGGCATGCGCTGGGCGTGCGGCCGGTCTACAAGCGCGTGGACACCTGCGCGGCCGAGTTCGCCACCGAGACGGCTTACCTCTACAGCAGCTACGACGAGGAGTGCGAGGCCGAGCCGAGCACGCGCCGCAAGATCATGGTGCTGGGTGGCGGGCCCAACCGCATCGGCCAGGGCATCGAGTTCGACTACTGCTGCGTGCACGCCGCGCTGGCGCTGCGCGACGACGGGTTCGAGACCATCATGGTCAACTGCAACCCCGAGACCGTGTCGACCGACTACGACACCTCCGACCGCCTGTACTTCGAGCCCGTGACGCTGGAAGACGTGCTCGAGATCGTGGCCAAGGAAAAGCCGGTCGGCGTGATCGTGCAGTACGGCGGCCAGACGCCGCTGAAGCTGGCGCTCGACCTCGAGCGTGCCGGCGTGCCCATCATCGGCACCAGCCCTGACAGCATCGACGTGGCCGAAGACCGCGAGCGCTTCCAGAAGCTGCTGCACGAGCTCGGCCTGAAGCAGCCGCCCAACCGCACCGCGCGCACCGAAGAGCAGGCGCTGGCGCTGGCGCACGAGATCGGCTACCCGCTCGTCGTGCGCCCGAGCTACGTGCTCGGTGGCCGCGCGATGGAGATCGTGCACGGCGACAAGGACCTCGAGCGCTACATGCGCGAGGCCGTGCGCGTGAGCGAGAAGAGCCCGGTGCTGCTCGACCGCTTCCTCGACGACGCCATCGAGGTCGACGTCGACTGCATCGCCGATGGCGAGCAGGTGATGATCGGCGCCATCATGGAGCACGTCGAGGCCGCCGGCATCCACAGCGGCGACTCGGCCTGCTCGCTGCCGCCGTATTCACTCTCGCCCGCGCTGCAGGACGAGCTGCGCCGGCAGACGGCCGCGATGGCGCGCGCGCTCAAGGTCGTGGGCCTGATGAACGTGCAGTTCGCCATCCAGGGCGAAGGCGACGAGGCGATCGTCTACGTGCTCGAGGTGAACCCGCGCGCCAGCCGCACGGTGCCCTTCGTCAGCAAGGCCACGGGCCAGCCGCTGGCGAAGATTGCCGCACGTTGCATGGCGGGGCAGAAGCTGGCCGACCAGGCCGGCCTTGGCGGCCAGGCGCCGCACGAGGTGGTGCCGCCTTACTTCAGCATCAAGGAAGCGGTGTTCCCGTTCAACAAGTTCCCGGGCGTCGACCCCATCCTGGGGCCGGAGATGCGCTCCACCGGCGAGGTGATGGGTGTCGGCGTGAGCTTCGGCGAAGCCATGCTGAAGAGCCAGCTCGGCGCCGGCTCGCGCCTGCCCACCAAGGGCACGGCGGTGATCACGGTGAAGAACTCCGACAAGGCCCGTGCCGTGAAGGTGGCGTCGGACCTCGTCGACCTGGGCTTCACGGTCGTGGCCACCAAGGGCACGGCGGCGGCTATTGCCGATGCCGGCGTGCCGGTGGCGGTGGTGAACAAGGTCAAGGACGGCCGCCCGCACATCGCCGACATGATCAAGGGCGGCGAGATCCAGCTCGTCTACACCACCGTCGACGAAACCCGCCAGGCCATCGCCGACAGCCGCTATATCCGCACGGCGGCGCTGGCCAACCGCGTCACGTACTACACGACGATGGCCGGTGCTGAAGCCGCCACCGAGGCGCTGAAGCACGCCGACGGCATTGCCGTGCAGTCGCTGCAGGCCTTGCACGCCGAGCTCGAGAAGGGACTCGGCGCCGCTGCCGGCGCTTGATCTACACTCCGCGCCGGTTTCCGCCGCAGCAAGCCCAGCCCGGGTTTGCTGCGGCGGTTTCACTTTTCCGATGCCCGCCATGAACACCATTCCCCTCACACGCCGCGGTGCCGAACTGCTGAAGAGCGAACTCCACCGCCTGAAGACCGTGGAGCGCCATGCCGTCATCCAGGCCATCTCGGAGGCGCGTGCGCAGGGCGACCTGTCCGAAAACGCCGAGTACGACGCGGCCAAGGACAAGCAGGGCTTCATCGAAGGCCGCATCAAGGAAATCGAGAGCAAGCTCGCCGCGGCGCAGATCATCGATCCCAGTGCGCTGGCCGCCGACGGCAAGGTGGTGTTCGGCGCCACGGTCGACCTCGAAGACGAGGACAGCGGCGCCAAGGTCACCTACCAGATCGTCGGCGACGACGAAGCCGATCTGAAGTTGGGCCTGGTCAGCATCTCCAGCCCCATTGCCCGCGCGCTCATCGGCAAGGAAGAAGGCGATGTGGCCGAGGTGCAGGCGCCGGGCGGCATCAAGCGCTGGGAGATCGTCGACGTTCGCTACGCCTGAGTGGGCCGCCGATGACGCTGGAGCATTGGCGTCGGCTGCTGCCGGGTCTGTGGTTGGGTTGGCTGCTCTGCGTGGCCATCGTGGCCACACCGGCGCCGTTTGCCTTGCTCGAGCGGGCCGAAGCCGGGCGCGTGGTGGCGCGCATGCTGTCGGTGGAGGCCCACAGCGCCTTGCTGATGGGGGCGCTGCTGCTCGGGCTGGAGCGGGTGATGGCCAAGCGGCGCTTCGATGCCGTCGAGGGGGCCAGTCAGTTCAGCCTGGGCATGGCCCTGGCGGCGGGCGCGCTGTTCTGCACCGTGGCCGGGTACTTCGGGCTGCAGCCGATGATGGTTGCGGCACGGGCCGGGCAGGGCGCTTTGAGCTTTGGCCAGCTGCATGCGGCGAGTGCCGCGTTCTACGGTGTCAAGGTGCTGCTGGTGGCGGCCCTGGCCTGGCGGGCGGCCGGCGCCGGCCGCACCGGTTAGTCGCGCGCCTTTTTCTTGACGCTGGTCACGCGCGCCTTGGCGCGCTTGATCTGGCCGCCGGACGTGACGCGCTCGTTGCCGTACACCTTGACCTTCTTGACCGTGGCGCGGTGATTGCCGCTCTTGGAGAAGCTGACAATCTTGACGGTGCGGGGGCCTGGCATGCGGTCGTCGCGCTCGGCCTTCTCCTTGGGCGGAATCGGCCGCCACAGCACCAGCAGCTTGCCGATGTGCTGGATGGGCGCAGCCGACAACTCGTCGGCCAGCGTGGCCAGCATGGCCTCGCGGGTGCCGCGGTCATCGGAGAAGACGCGCACCTTGATCAGACCGTGGGCGTCCAGCGCGCCTTCGACTTCCTTGCGGACGGCGGCCGTGAGGCCCTCGCCACCGATCATGACGACGGGGTCGAGGTGGTGGGCAGCGGCGCGGTGGTCCTTGCGCTGGGCGGGGGTGAGCTGGATGGCAGGCATCGATCTATTATCGACCGCGGAACAACATGAAACCAAAGAGCAAGAAGGTCAACCGGGCGTGGCTGCACGACCACATGAACGACCCGTACGTGAAGCAGGCGCAGCGCGAGGGATACCGCGCGCGCGCCGCCTACAAGCTCAAGGAGATCGACGAGACGCTGAAGCTGGTGAAGCCCGGCCAGGTGGTGGTGGACCTAGGCGCCACGCCAGGCGCCTGGAGCCAGTACCTGCGGCGCCGCTTCGCGCCCGACGGTGCGGCGGCCGGTGAGCTGAACGGCACCCTCATCGCGCTGGACATCCTGCCTTTCGAACCCATCGAGGGCGTGCACTTCATCCAGGGCGACTTCCGCGAGGAATCGGTGGCGGCGCAGCTGGCCCAGGTGCTGGCCGGGCGCCCGGTTGATCTGGTGGTGTCCGACCTCGCGCCCAATCTCTCGGGCATCGAGTCGGCCGACGCCGCGCGCATTGCCCACCTGGTGGAGCTGGCGGTCGAGTTTGCCGAGGCCCACCTCGTGCCCGAGGGCGCCTTGGTGTGCAAGTGTTTCCATGGCAGCGGCTACAGCCAGCTGGTGAAGCTCTTCAAAGAGCGCTTCCGCGTCGTCAAGCCGATCAAGCCCAAGGCATCGCGTGACAAGTCGGCAGAAACCTTTCTGGTCGGCATGGGTCTGAAGAACCGCTAAGGTTCAAAACATGGTGATATCAACAGCAATGCCCGGCATGGCGTGGAAGCGACCCGCTTCAGCCCCTCTTCTTCAACGAAGCCTGCAGTGCCGATTCAGGGTCAGCCCCTGCTTGACGCCACTAGAATCAGCCCCATGTACCGTGGAATCAAGCGCCAACCGTTCGGGTGCGCTGCCCGCTGAACTGGAAAAGGAGCCGCGGTGAACAACCAGTGGTTTTCGAAAGTCGCCGTATGGCTCGTGATCGCACTTGTGCTGTTCACGGTGTTCAAGCAATTCGACCGCGGCGTGGCGCAGGGCAACCAGATCGCCTACTCCGACTTCCTCGAGGAAGTGAAGGCTCGGCGCATCAAGTCCGTCACGCTGCAAGAAAACCCGGGCGGCGGCACCGAGATCCAGGCCGTCACGGTCGATGACCGCCGGCTGCGCTCCACTGCCACCTTCCTCGACCGCGGCCTGGTGGGCGACCTCATCGCCAGCGGCGTGAAGTTCGACGTCAAGCCGCGCGAAGAGCCGAGCCTGCTGATGAGCATCCTCGTCAGCTGGGGCCCGATGTTGCTGCTGATCGGCGTGTGGATCTACTTCATGCGCCAGATGCAGGGCGGCGGCAAGGGCGGCGCCTTCAGCTTCGGCAAGAGCAAGGCGCGCATGCTCGACGAGGCCAACAACACGACCACCTTCGCCGACGTCGCCGGTTGCGACGAGGCCAAGGAAGAGGTCAAGGAACTCGTCGACTTCCTGAAGGACCCGCAGAAGTTCCAGAAGCTCGGCGGCCGCATCCCGCGTGGCGTGCTGCTCGTCGGCCCCCCGGGCACCGGCAAGACGCTGCTGGCGAAGGCCATTGCTGGCGAGGCCAAGGTGCCGTTCTTCAGTATCAGCGGTTCCGACTTCGTCGAGATGTTCGTCGGTGTCGGCGCGGCCCGCGTGCGCGACATGTTCGAGCAGGCCAAGAAGAGTGCGCCCTGCATCATCTTCATCGACGAAATCGACGCCGTGGGTCGCCATCGCGGTGCCGGCCTGGGTGGCGGCAACGACGAGCGCGAGCAGACGCTGAACCAGATGCTCGTCGAGATGGACGGCTTCGAGACCAACCTCGGCGTCATCGTGATGGCAGCAACCAATCGGCCTGACATCCTCGATCCCGCGCTGTTGCGACCTGGTCGATTCGACCGTCAGGTGTATGTGACCCTGCCCGACGTGCGCGGCCGCGAGCAGATCCTCGGCGTGCACATGCGCAAGGTGCCGGTGGGGCAGGACATCCGCGCCGACATCCTGGCCCGCGGCACGCCTGGCTTCAGTGGTGCCGATCTGGCCAACCTCGTGAACGAGGCAGCCCTCTTCGCTGCGCGCCGCAACGGGCGCGTGGTCGAGATGGGCGACTTCGAGAAGGCCAAGGACAAGATCATGATGGGCCCCGAGCGGAAGTCCATGGTCATGCCCGAGGAAGAGCGCCGCAACACCGCCTACCACGAGGCCGGCCATGCCCTGGTGGCGCGCCTGATGCCCAAGACCGACCCGGTGCACAAGGTCACCGTCATTCCCCGGGGCCGCGCTCTGGGTGTGACGATGCAGCTGCCCGAAGGCGACCGCTACAGCATGGACAAGGAGCGCATGCTCAGCACCATCAGCGTGCTCTTCGGCGGCCGCATCGCCGAAGAAGTGTTCATGAACCAGATGACCACCGGTGCCAGCAACGACTTCGAGCGCGCCACGGCCATCGCCCGCGACATGGTCATGCGCTACGGCATGACCGACGAGCTCGGCCCCATGGTCTACGCCGACAACGAGGGCGAGGTCTTCCTCGGCCGCAGCGTCACCAAGACCACCAGTATGTCGGAAGAGACGATGCGCAAGGTCGACTCCGTGATCCGCCGCATCATCGACGAGCAGTACACCACCGCCCGCCGCCTGATCGAGGAGCACAAGGACAAGATGCACGCGATGGCGCAGGCCCTGCTCGAGTGGGAAACCATCGACGCCGACCAGATCGACGACATCATGTCCGGCAAGCCGCCGCGGGCGCCGAAGGACTGGACGCCCTCGTCGAACAAGCCCAGCGGCCCGACGCCGCCGGTCAACGCCGACGGCGCCCCGGCCGCGGCCTGAGGCGCGCAGTGCTCGCAGGCAACGGGGCCCCGGGCCCCGTTTTTCATGGCTGGCGCGCCGGGCGATTCGAGCTGCCGCTGACCGAGCCGCTGGTGATGGGCATCGTCAACGTCACGCCCGACTCGTTCTCGGACGGCGGCCGCTTCGTTGAGGCCGACGCCGCCCGCCGCCATTGCGACCAGTTGCTGCGCGAGGGCGCGCAGTTGCTCGATATCGGGGGTGAGTCCACTCGCCCTGACGCGGCCAAGCCTTCAGTCGATGAAGAACTGGCGCGCGTGCTGCCGGTGATCCGCCATGCCGTGACGCTGGGCGTGCCGGTCTCGGTGGACACCAGCGAGCCTCGGGTCATGCAGGCGGCGCTGGAGGCCGGCGCCGACATCGTCAACGACGTGCGCAGCCTGCGCAGGCCCGGTGCGCTGGCCGTGCTGGCCTCCCACGCCTCGGCCGGTGTGTGCCTGATGCACATGCGGGGCGAGCCCGGCTGCATGGATGCGGAAGTCGACTACGACGATGTCGTCGCGGAGGTGCGCGACTGGCTCGCGGCGCGCCTGGCCGAGGTCGTGGCGGCGGGCATCGCGGCCGAGCGCGTGGTGCTCGATCCCGGCATCGGCTTCGCCAAGACGCGAGAGCAGGACCTGATGCTTCTTCGCCAGCAGGGGCGCCTGCAGGCCGCGGGCCGCCCGTTGCTGGCGGGTTGGTCGCGCAAGCGCACGCTGGGCATGGTCACAGGCCGGCCCGTTGGGGAGCGGCTGGCCGGCAGCGTGGCCGCTGCGCTGCTGGCGGTGGAGCGCGGTGCGCGCATCGTGCGTGTGCACGACGTCGCGGCCACGGCCGATGCGCTGCGGCTTTGGACTGCGGCGCGGCCGACGCTGTCGCAAGCCGGCAATCTTCACGCCTCTCCCTCTTGAGAAGGACGGGTGCCGCCACGCTGCGGCCGACAATCCGCGCCGAACCCCGAGGACGAATCTGATGACACGCACCTATTTCGGCACCGACGGCATCCGCGGCACCGTGGGCCAACCGCCCATCACGCCCGACTTCATGCTCCGGCTGGGCCACGCCGTCGGCCAGGTGCTGCGCCGCACGACCACGCACCCCACGGTGGTGATCGGCAAGGACACGCGGATCTCGGGCTACATGCTCGAATCCGCGCTCGAGGCCGGCTTTGCATCGGCCGGTGTCGACGTGCTGCTGACCGGCCCCTTGCCGACACCCGGCGTGGCCTACCTGACGCGCGCGCAGCGCCTGGATCTCGGCGTCGTCATCAGCGCCTCGCACAACCCGTTTGCCGACAACGGCATCAAGTTCTTCTCGGCGCGCGGCGAGAAGCTGCCCGATGAGTGGGAGCTCGCCGTCGAAGCCGCGCTCGAGCAGCCGCCGCAGTGGGCGGCGTCGTCGCAGCTCGGCAAGGCGCGCCGGCTCGAAGACGCCGGCGGTCGCTACATCGAGTTCTGCAAGAGCACGGTGCCGCACTCGCTGTCGCTGCGCGGCATGAAGATCGTCGTCGATGCAGCGCATGGCGCGGCCTACCACGTGGCGCCGGCGGTGTTCCACGAGCTCGGTGCGTCGGTCGTCAGGATCGGCTGCAGCCCCGACGGTCTGAACATCAACGAAGGCGTCGGCGCCACGGCGCCGGCGGCGCTGGTGGCTGCGGTGGCCGAGCACCGCGCCGACTACGGCATCGCCCTCGATGGCGATGCCGATCGGCTGCAGCTGGTCGATGCCCAGGGGCGCCTCTACAACGGCGACGAGCTGCTCTACGTGATGGCGACGGACCGCATCGCGCAGCAGCGGCCGGTGGCCGGTGTCGTGGGCACCTTGATGACGAACATGGCGGTCGAGCAGGCGCTGGTTCGCCAGGGCGTGGCCATGGTGCGCGCCAAGGTCGGCGACCGCTACGTGCTCGAGGAACTCGTGGCGCGCGGCTGGCACCTGGGTGGCGAGGGTTCCGGGCACCTGCTCGCCCTGGATCGCCACACCACGGGCGACGGCATCGTCAGCGCTCTGCAGATCCTGCAGGCGGTGCGGCGCCAGGGGCGCACGCTGGCTGCGCTGCTGGAGGACGTCACGCTGTTCCCGCAGGTGCTCATCAACGTGCGCTTGCGCGAGGGCAGCGACTGGAAGACCAGCGCGGCGATGCAGGATGCCCGCGAGACCGCCGAGCGTGAGCTCGGCAGCAGCGGGCGGGTGCTGATCCGGCCGTCCGGCACGGAGCCCGTGCTGCGGGTGATGGTCGAGGCCCAGGACGGTGCCCTGGGCCGCCGCTGCGCCGAGCGCATTGCGGCGGCTGCAGCCAGCAGCTGAGAAAGCCGGCGAGTCAGGCCCGCCGGCAAAGCCATCAGCGCCGCGGCGGGGCCGGCGGCAGCAGCACCTTGTCGATGACGTGCACGACGCCGTTGGTCACGGCCACGTCGGCCTGCGTCACGACGGCGTCTTCCACCGTCACGAAGGTGCCGGCCTTCGACACGGCGACGTTGGCGCCTTGCACGGTCTTCACATTGCCGGTCTTGACATCGGCCGAGCTCACCTTGCCCGGGATGACGTGGTAGTTCAGCACCGCGATCAGCATCTGCTTGTCCTGCGCCAGCTGCGCCATCGTGGCCGCCGGCACGGCCTTGAAGGCCTCGTCCGTGGGCGCGAACACGGTGAAGGGGCCCGCGCCACGCAGCGTGTCGGCCAGGCCGGCGTCATTGATCAGCTTGTTGAGCGTCGACAACTGCGGTGTGCGCGCTGCAGTGTCGGTGATGGTGGCCGGGGCGGGCGTGGAGGCGCAGCCCGCCAGGGCCAGGGCTGTGGTGGCCGCCAGCAAAGCAAAGGCGCGCTTGGTCATCATCATGGGAGCAATCTCCGGTAGGGGGGAAGGACACGGCGCCCGATCGGGTTCGTCCGCGACGGCGATGACGCTATCGCCGGCTCATGACAGTTCCGTGAACACCGTGGCGTTCTTGATGACATGGGCTCTTCGAGGGGTTTTGTCACCCTTCTGTCATGGGTGCTGCCTATCGTTCAGACCGTCGTCCAACAGACAGGAACTCCTCCATGACCTCGATCTCCCTCACCCGTGCGCTGGCCGTTGCCGCGGCGTCGACCCTTTTGGCCGCCACCGCCTTCGCGCAAGATGTCACCGGCGCGGGCGCAACTTTCCCGGCCCCGCTGTACGCCAAGTGGGCCGATGCCTACAACAAGGCCACGGGCCAAAAGATCAATTACCAGAGCGTGGGTTCGGGCGCAGGCATGCGGCAGATTCGCGGCAAGACGGTCGACTTCGGCGCTTCCGATGTGCCGCTGACCGACGCCGATCTGGCCAAGGACGGCCTGATTCAGTTCCCCACCGTGATCGGTGGTGTCGTCCCTGTCGTCAACGTCCGCGGGATCGGTCCGGGCCAGCTCAAGCTTTCCGGCCAGGTGCTGGGTGACATCTACCTCGGCAAGGTCACGAAGTGGAACGATCCGGCGATCACGGCGCTGAACCCCGGCCTGCCGCTGCCTGACACCGCGATTGCACCGGTGCGCCGTGCGGACGGTTCCGGCACCACCTTCATCTTCACGAACTATTTGTCCAAGGTGAATGCGGAGTGGAAGTTGAGGGTCGGCGAGGCTCCGGCTGTCAACTGGCCCACCGGTGCGGGTGGCAAGGGCAACGAGGGCGTGGCCGCGTTCGTGCAGCGTCTGCCGAACTCGATCGGCTACGTCGAGTACAGCTATGCCCGAACCAACAAGATGGCTCACGTGCAGCTTCGCAACCTGGCTGGCAACTTCGTCAACCCTGACGACAGCAGCTTCAAGGCGGCCGCCGCCGGCGCCGAGTGGTCCAAGAGCTTCTATCAGATCCTGACGGAGCAGCCGGGTGCCGGCAGCTGGCCGATCACGGGTGCGACGTTCATCCTGATGCATGCCAAGCAGGACAAGCCCGCGCAGGGCTCGGCATCGCTCAAGTTCTTCGAGTGGGCCTTCAACGGTGGCGACAGCATGGCCACTGAGCTGGAGTACGTGCCCCTGCCCCCGGCGGTGAAGGATCTGGTGCGTCGTGAGTGGGCCAAGATCCAGGACGGCACCGGCAAGGCGGTGGCCTTCAAGTGATGCCGACGGTGGCGCAGCTGTCGCCGCCGCTGGCCTGACAATCAGGGCGCCCGCCGACGAAGCGGGCGCTTTTGTGTGAGCAACTGAAGAGCGAGGAGGCCCCGTGTCCGCGACCCTGCCGGCCCAGAGCTACGACCCCAAAGACGCCGCAGCCCAGTCTCTGCCCGGCGGCATTCCTCCGACCCATACGCAGCGCTCGCCGTGGGCTGACAAGGCGTTTGCCGCCGCCGCCCAGTCGGCGGCGTGGATCACGCTGGCGCTGCTGGCGGGCATCATCGGCTCGCTGGTGTACGGCGCCTGGCCTGCGATCCGCGAGTTCGGCATCGGCTTCCTGTTCAGCACCGATTGGGACCCGGTGGAGGACAAGTACGGCGGCCTCGTGATGATCTACGGCACGCTGATGACCTCGGCCATCGCGCTGATCATCGCCGTGCCAGTGAGCTTCGGCATTGCGCTGTTTCTCACCGAGCTCTCGCCGAACTGGCTGAGGCGGCCCCTGGGTGTGGCGGTGGAGTTGCTGGCGGCGGTGCCATCCATCGTCTACGGCATGTGGGGCCTGCTGGTGTTCGGGCCCATCCTGGCCACTTACGTGCAGACGCCGCTGCAGAACATGTTCGCTGGCGTTCCTTTGCTGGGCACTCTGTTCTCGGGCCCGCCTGTGGGCATTGGCCTGCTGTCGGCGGGCATCATCCTGGCGATCATGGTGATCCCGTTCATCGCCTCGGTCATGCGCGACGTGTTCGAGACGACGCCGGCCCTGTTGAAGGAGTCCGCGTACGGGCTGGGCTCCACGACCTGGGAAGTGGTCTGGAAGGTGGTGCTTCCCTACACGCGCTCGGGCGTTATCGGCGCCATCATGCTGGGACTGGGGCGTGCGCTGGGCGAGACGATGGCGGTCACGTTCGTGATCGGCAACTTCAGCCAGGTGGATTCGCTGTCCTTGTTCCAGGCTGCCAACAGCATCACGGCGGCGATTGCCAACGAGTTTGCCGAGGCCGACACCAAGCTGCACCAACCCGCACTGATGTACCTGGGCTTGGTGCTGTTCTTCATCACCTTCTGCGTGCTCGCGCTTTCCAAGCTGCTGCTGCAGCGCATGAAGCGCAACGAAGGGAGCCGCACATGAGCCTGTTTGCACTCAGCGACGCCGGCATGCGGCTGCACAAGCGGCGCAAGGGCCTGAATGCCCTCGCGCTGACCCTCTCGCTGCTAGCCATGGCATTTGGCCTGTTCTGGCTGGCATGGATTCTGTTCGAGACCATCCGGCTGGGCATCGGCGGCCTGGCGTTGACGGTGTTCTCCGAGATGACGCCGCCGCCGCAAGCCGAGAGCGGCGGTCTGGCGAACGCGATCTTTGGCTCGGTGCTGATGGTGTCTCTGGCCACCGCGCTGGGCACGCCCATCGGCATCATGTGCGGCATCTATCTGGCCGAGTACGGCAAGCAGAACTGGCTCGGGCACGTCACTGGCTTCATCAACGACATCCTGCTGTCGGCGCCTTCCATCGTGATCGGCCTCTTCATCTACGCCGTGGTCGTGGCGCAGGCGCGGACCTTCTCGGGGTACGCCGGCATTCTGGCGCTCACCTTGATCGTCATTCCGGTGGTCGTGCGCACCACCGAGAACATGCTCAGCTTGATTCCGAACGCGCTGCGCGAGGCGGCTTACGCCTTGGGCGCGCCGAAGTGGAAGGTGATCTCGTCGGTCACGCTCAAGGCCGCACGCGCCGGCGTCATCACGGGTGTGCTGTTGGCACTGGCACGCATCGCCGGCGAGACGGCGCCGCTGCTGTTCACCGCGCTCAACAACCAGTTCTTCACCAGCAACCTCGGCGAGCCGATGGCCAGCCTGCCGGTCACCATCTTCAAATACGCGATGAG